>CAYXVO010000037.1:0-2757 GCA_964467875.1 uncultured Pseudomonadales bacterium
GGCATCCCGCAGGGCCTGATGCGCACCTTGCAGGAGCGCCTGGTCATCGGTCTGGCCGTCGGCGCGGGTGACACAGCCCAGGCTCACGGTCATCCGATCAACGCTCGGCCAGCTTTTTTCTTCCACGGTGCGGCGGATCCGTTCGGCGATGACCAGCAGGCCTTCCTGGGGGGTAAAGGGCAGTAGCAGGTAAAACAGCCCGTCGCCGCCGTAGTAGATGCTGTCACCGGCCCGGGTCATGGTCCGCAAAAGCTGGGACAGCGCGGGCAACAGTTCGGTTGCCAGGCCTTTGCCGTGTGCATCCAGTTGCTGGGCATAGTAATCAATCTCCAGTGCGATCAGCGATACGGGATGCAGCGTTGCCTCGGAGCGCGCCAGTTCCTGCTTCAGGGTGAAGTCCAACAGGCGGCGATTATACGCGCCGGTCAGGGAATCACGAATGGCCAGTTCGCCCAGGGATCTGGCCTTGTGGTGATAGAGGTAGGCATACACGCCGGCCAGGCCGGCAAGCAGACCGAAACTGGTGAAAAAGCGGATGCCGCTGTAAACGCCGTTACTGGCGATGAGCGCCGTGGTGATCCAGCAGGCCGTGGCGATATTGAAATAGATCGCTGAGCGATAGGGCACAACCAGAAAGCCGAACAGCCCCAGCACATAGGCCCAGTGATGGGCCGCCGGATCCATGTGTAAAACCACGATGCCGGTCAGCAGCATGAGGCCGACGAGAATCAGCAGGTGTCCGAGCTGGCCGTGACTGTCATTGCGTTTGGCCCAGCCGTAGAGCGCGCCAACCAGGAGGACCGGTACGAACAGGGCGCTGGCGTAAAACAGCTCGTAAAAGCCGTAGCGCATGTTCTGCACCGCCAGAATGGACATGACCGCGGCCGCGAGCAGATAGAGCGTGATATGGGTGCGGGTGCGCAGCAAGGCTTCAGTCATGGGCCTCGTCCTCGGCTTGTTCAAGTTCCACATGGGAGCAGGTCTGGTTGTGGCCGCGGCTCTGGGCCAGGGACAGGGCCTGGTGCGCCTGACCGATCAGACTCTCGCTGTCGTCGCCCACATTCAGGCCCACAATGCCGAGACTGATGGTGACCGGCCGGTCCTCGCTGCTTAGTTGCTGCTTGCAGCGCAGCCGTAGCTTCTCGGCGGTTTTCATGGCGCCACGGGTATTGGTATGGGGTAGGATTACGACGAATTCGGTCTGATTATAGCGGTAGTAACTGTCGAACAGACGCAGGTTTTCGTGCAGTGTCCGTCCCAGTCGGTTCAGCAGCAGGTCCAGCTGGTTCTCGGGGAGATCGGTGAGGCAGTCAGGATCGAGGGCGAGCGCCAGTACGCTCAGATCGGTTCCTTCGCGCTCGCTGCGCTGGACTTCCTTGTCCAGGTCCTGCGTCAGATATTCGCGGTTCGAGGCCAGTGTCAGGCTGTCGGTACGGCGCAGGGGTTTGAGCTGGCGCTCCTTGATCTCCCGCAGGTAGACAAAGGCCAGGGTCAACGCCAGGCAGAGCAGGAAGGTGAAGAAGATCTGAACCTTGGCGGGCTTGTCATAGAACTGGATCAAGCTGAACATGACCAGGACTGCATAGGCGGCGGTCAGCGTGGAGGCAATCTTCACCCGGTAAACCAGAAACACGATCAGGGGGAACAGATAACACCAGTATTCCGCCAGGTCGGGTACAAAGATAAAGCTGACCAGCGTCGCCACGGTCAGAAAGCCCACCACCAGATGGGCCAGAATATGCGGACCCTGTCCGTCTTCCGGTAGCGCGTGCTGCTGGCTGATCCAGCCGTTGGCAAACAGCAGCGCGCCCAGCAACAGAGCCAGCAGCGAGGTGGGATAGTCTGCCGCGAACAGCGCGGAGACGGCAAGAAGGATGGCAATGGCGGCGGCCAGCCAATAAATCCGGACGCGAATCGGTTGCGTCATTTCCTGGGATGTCATTGCTGTACCTTGAATGTCATTGCTGTTCCTTGAACGTCATTGCTGCACTCAGCCCCTTGGCTGCCTTCCATACATTCATACAATCTAGAAGGTCCGGACGGGACTGTCGAATTGCGCCCAAGTCCGGCTCGGCACAGCTTACCTCATCGGCGCAACCGGGTATAATGGCCGCATGATATCGACGCGCGGAGAAAGCGGAATGGATGTTAAACAGTATATGATCGAACTCGGTCAACAGGCACGTGCTGCGTCACGCGCCATGGCCCGGGCCTCCACCGCACAGAAAAACCAGGCGCTGCAGGCGACCGCCAAAGCTTTGCAGGAGGCGCGTGACCAGGTTTTGGCCGCTAACCGGCAGGATTTGGAAAACGGCCGCAACAATGGCCTCGACGCGGCGATGCTGGATCGTCTCGAACTGACGCCCGCGCGTTTCGATGCCATGATCGAGGGCCTGGAGCAGGTTGCCGGCCTGGCCGATCCGATTGGTGAAATCACCGGGCTGGCTTATCGCCCCACGGGTATTCAGGTGGGGCGGATGCGGGTGCCGCTGGGCGTGATCGGCATCATTTACGAATCCCGTCCCAATGTCACGATCGACGCGGCGAGTCTGTGTCTGAAATCCGGCAACGCGGCGATTCTGCGCGGCGGTTCCGAAGCCATGCATGCCAATCAGGCCATTGCCCAGTGCATCAAGACAGGCCTGCGCGCAGCGCAACTGCCGGAAACGGCCGTGCAGGTGGTGGAAACCACCGACCGCGAAGCAGTGGGCATGCTGATCACCATGCCGGAGTTCGTCGACGTCATCGTGCCGCGTG
>CAYXVO010000037.1:2767-12832 GCA_964467875.1 uncultured Pseudomonadales bacterium
AGGGGCTGATCGAGCGGATCAGCCGCGATGCACGGGTGCCGGTCATCAAGCACCTGGACGGTATCTGCCACGTGTTCATTGATCGGGAAGCCGACAGCGACAAGGCCATGGCCATTGCGATCAATGCCAAGACCCATCGCTATGGCACCTGTAACACCATGGAAACGCTGCTGGTCGACACAGCGATCGCGCAATCCCTGTTGCCGGAGCTGGCGGCCCGTTATCAGGAGTTCGGCGTGGAGCTGCGAGGCTGCGCCCGGGCTCTGGAAATCCTGCCGCACGCGGTCGCCGCCACCGAGGAAGACTGGAGTACGGAGTATCTGGCGCCGATTCTGGCGATTCGGGTGGTCGACGGTCTGGACGACGCCATTGCCCATATCAACCAGTACGGCTCGCACCACACGGATGCCATCGTCACTGAGAACTATGGCAAGGGACGACGGTTTCTGAATGAGGTGGATTCCAGCTCGGTCATGATCAATGCGTCCACCCGGTTTGCCGACGGCTTTGAGTATGGGCTGGGTGCGGAGATCGGGATTTCCACCGATAAAATTCACGCCCGCGGTCCGGTGGGGCTGGAGGGATTGACCTCCCAGAAGTATGTGGTGCTGGGGGACGGCCAGATCCGTCGGTAAGCTAGAGTATTCGCGGTACGGCTTGTCACGGTGGCAATTGATCACAGCGGCAATCGGCCACAGGGGCAATCGATCACGGCGGTAATCAGTCACAGTGAGAGCAGACATAGGGCGTTTTATCTGAGAGCAATTCTGGGCGGTACGTTCGACCCCATTCACCATGGCCATCTGCGGATGGCCATGGAGCTGCGTGATGCCCTGTCGGCGGTGGTTCATCTGGTTCCCTGTGCGTGTCCGGCCCATCGGACGCAGCCCCGCGCCTCGGCGCAGGAGCGTTTGCAGATGGCGCGGTTGGGGCTGGGGGAGGAGTCCGACATTGTGGTGGATGATCGTGAGCTCCGCCGCGGTGGCGTGTCCTATATGGTGGATACCCTGGCAGATCTGCGCCACGAGGTGGGGGAAGAGGAGCCGTTGGTGCTGGTCGTGGGGGCAGATGCCTTCAATGGCCTGGCATCCTGGCATCGATGGCTGGAAATTCCCCAGTTAGCCCATATAATGGTACTGGAACGGCCCGGTTGGTCGATTTCCGATCAACCCCAACTGCGAGAGTTGCTGACGAAACGACAAGTCGCTTCTGTCCAAGATCTGTCCCGGCGGCCAGCGGGGTCCATCCTGTTGGCGGCATTTTCACGTTTGGATATTGCCAGTTCGGGTATCCGGGCGTGCATT
This sequence comes from uncultured Pseudomonadales bacterium, assembly GCA_964467875.1. Classification (GTDB taxonomy): domain Bacteria; phylum Pseudomonadota; class Gammaproteobacteria; order Pseudomonadales; family Oleiphilaceae; genus JAEZAA01. The sequence goes on from CAYXVO010000037.1 coordinate 4,072, forward strand.
GAGGCCGGGCGCTCACCAAGGTTTTTGCTGCCGGATTCCGTCTGGCGGTATATCCAGGCTCACCAACTTTATTTTCGTCCGCCGGCCTCAGGGTCGGTACAACCATTTGTGCAAACCAGTACCCCATCAGGAGGTGGCTGATATCGTGCCTGTAAGAAATACTAGAACTCGTGCTGAACGTGATGCATTACCCGTCTCTCGCGCCAGCGAGGCTTTGGCGGCCATTCCGGAATCCGTGGATCACCCGCTGGTGCCCGTGGTTGTCAATGCCCTGGATGACCTCAAGGCGAAAGACATCAGTGTGCTGGATGTTCGCGGGCGTACCAGCGTGACTGATTTCATGGTCATTGCCAGCGGTACCTCCAATCGTCATATCAAGTCCCTGGCGGACAACGTGATCGACGAGATCAAGACTGCCGGTGAGCGCCCCCTGGGTATCGAAGGTGGCGGCTCCAGCGATTGGGTGCTGGTTGATCTGGGAGATATCGTGGTGCATGTGATGTCGCAGGCGACCCGGGAATTCTACGACCTGGAGCGCTTCTGGCGCGATGCGCCCGTGCCGGGCGAAATTGGCAAACTGTAGAACGAGCCGCACGGGGCGAGCCCGCCGTATAGGAGTCGACCATGCGAATGCGGCTGATTGCCGTCGGTACCCGGATGCCGGACTGGGTAAGTCAGGGGGTTCAGGAGTACAGCAAGCGGCTGCCGCGGGACTGTGCCCTGGAAGTCATTGAAATCCCCTTGGCCAAGCGCGGCAAGAATAGCGATATTGAACGGGCGATCGAGCAGGAAGGACAGCAGATGCTGGCGGCCCTGGGGCGTGATGATCACGTCATCGCGCTGGAAGTGGGAGGACGGGACTGGAGCACAGAGGACCTGTCGCGCCACCTTGCAAACTGGCGGATGTCGGGGCAGGATGTGAGCCTGCTAGTTGGCGGCCCGGACGGACTGTCCGAAAGTTGCCGTCGACGCGCCCAGGCGCAGTGGTCTTTGTCACGTCTGACCTTGCCGCACCCCCTGGTTCGTATCCTGTTGGCGGAGCAGCTTTACCGGGCTTGGACTATTCTGAACAACCATCCCTATCATCGTTGATTCCCTAGCGACGAGACATCCGAGGCAGGACAGCCCGTTGCGTCTTTCACATGCCAAACGAGCAAGTGCTAAACGAGCAAATGCCAAACGAGCAAATGCCAAACGAGCGCCCGCTGTTGAATGAGTTATATCGCCTGTGACATCTGATTTTAAAGACCACATCCGCGAGCACCGTCTGTTTATCCAGCGAGCGCTATTGGCGTTTCTTCTGGTTTTGGTGCTGGTGGGCTGTCTGGTGGCGCGCCTTTACTATCTGCAGGTGGTGCAGCACGAAGTCTATACGACGCTGTCCGACAAGAACCGGATGCAACTGCTGTCCTTGCCGCCACCCCGGGGGCTGATTTATGACAGCAATGGGGTACTGCTAGCTGACAACCGGCCCAGTTTCAGCTTGACGCTGGTGAAGGAACGGGTGCCGGATCTGGAGCACACGGTCGCAACGCTGCGCGATATTCTGGAGTTGACCGACGAAGAGGTGGAGCGCTTTCACAAGCGTTTGCGCCAGCGCCTGCGTCCCTACGAGCCGGTCGCGATCAAGCTGCGCCTGACCGAGGCGGAAATCGCACGCTATTCCATCGATCGGCATAGGTTGCCCGGCGTGGAGGTCGAAGCTGAAGCGGTGCGCTATTACCCGTTGGCGGATTCGCTGGCACATGTCTTGGGCTACGTCGGGAGGATCAACGAGGCCGAGCTGAAAATGCTCGACCCGGTGTCCTACAGCGGTACGAACTACACCGGCAAGCTCGGGATCGAAAAGTTTTATGAAGACGTGCTGCACGGCAGCGTCGGTTATCAGAAAGTAGAAACCGATGCCCGTGGCCGGGTCTTGCGTGTACTTGAACGTATCCCGCCGGACGCCGGCAAGAACATCAGGCTCCACATCGACAGTCGACTGCAGCAAGCGGCCGAGCGCGCAGTGGAGGGATATCGCGCTGCCGTCGTGGCGATTGACATCAAGACCGGTGGCATCCTGGCGATGGTCAGCACGCCCAGTTATGATCCCAACCTGTTCGTCACCGGAATCGACCAGAAAAGTTATACCGCGCTGCGCGACTCGCCTGATATTCCCCTGTTCAACCGGGCCTTGCGCGGGCGTTATCCTCCAGCTTCTACCATCAAGCCGTTTGTCGGCCTGGCGGGGCTTCAGGCGGGCAAGACCACCTGGCAGAGCACGGTGTGGGATCCCGGCTACTACCAGATTGGCGGGACCGGGCGGAAATACCGGGACTGGAAGCGCTGGGGCCATGGTCGGATCGACCTGCACCATTCCATCGTTCAGTCCTGCGATATTTACTTCTACGATCTGGCTTATCGCATGGGGCCCGACCCCTTGTCCGAGATGCTGGCACGATTCGGCTTTGGTGAACTGGTGGCCTATGACACGTTCGATGCCCGACAGGGCATCCTGCCGTCGCGGGAATGGAAGCGGACGGCCTTGCGCCAGCCCTGGTATCCGGGCGATTCGGTGAACACCGGGATTGGCCAGGGCTATATGCTGGCCACACCGCTGCAACTGGCGACGGCAACGGCGGTGCTGGCGAACAAGGGCAAGTGGGTCGCGCCGCGCCTGCTCAAGGAAATCGAGGGACAGCCCTTGCCGGAGATTCCCAGCCCAGAGGACATCAAACTCGACAATCCCGAGAACTGGGACCTGATGTTCGACGCCATGCGCGATGTCATGCACAGCGTAGAGGGCACCGGTAAGGGCAGTGGGCGCAATGCGGCCTACCGGTTTGCAGGTAAGACTGGGACCGCCCAGGTTATCGGCATCAAACAGAATGAGTCGTGGGATGCCTCCCAAGTGCAGGAGCGGCATTTGGATCATGGCCTGTTTGTTGGCTTTGCGCCCTTGGATGATCCGCAGATTGCCCTGGGCATCGTGATCGAAAATGGCAATGGTGGTAGCCGCACCGCCGCGCCGGTGGCGCGCATGCTGTTCGACGCCCACCTGCTGGGCCAATATGACATTCCTGAAGGTGGCGTAAAGGCCAAGCTTGAAGGTCCCCGGGCGAACTGACAGGTAACGAGATCATCATGAAATCCAGCGATTTTGTCCGACAACTGCCGGAAGCGGACCGCCATCTAAGGCGGCGCATTTCGATCAGTGAGCGCCTGCACATAGACGTGCCGTTGCTGGTGTTGTTGCTGGCCATCTCCGGTGGTGGCCTGTTCGTGCTCTACAGTGGCAGTGGCGCCAGTCTGGATGATGTCGTCCGCCAGGCTGTTCGCTTCGGGCTCGCGTTCGTGATCATGTTTGTCGTGGCCCAGCTTGATCCCAATACCTATCGGCGCTGGTCGCCCTGGATTTATCTGGTTGGGCTGGGTGCACTGGTGGCGGTGCTGACCGTGGGTATTGGCGCCAAAGGTGCGCAACGTTGGCTGCAACTGCCGGGCTTGCCGCGCTTTCAGCCGTCGGAGTTCATGAAGCTGGCAGTGCCAATGACACTCGCCTGGTATCTCAGTGCGCGGACATTGCCGCCGCGGACGATGCACATGGCGGTCGCGGTGGTGATTCTGGCGATACCATTCGTGCTGGTACTCAAGCAGCCGGATCTGGGGACGGCCTTATTGATTGCCGCCGCCGGCCTGATTGTGCTGTTTTTGGCGGGGCTGAGCTGGAAGTGGATCGCCGGCGTGGTGGCGGCCGTTGGGATCGCGGTGCCGATCATGTGGCAGTTCGTAATGCACGCTTATCAGAAACAGCGGGTATTGACCTTTCTGGACCCGGAGAAGGATCCCCTGGGCACTGGCTGGAACATTATTCAATCCAAAACCGCCATCGGCTCGGGCGGGCTGTACGGCAAGGGCTGGTTGGAAGGCACGCAGTCCCATCTGGACTTTCTGCCGGAAAGTCACACGGATTTCATCATTGCCGTGCTGGCCGAGGAATTCGGTTTCTGGGGGGTTTGCGTCTTGCTCGCTTTGTATCTGCTGGTGATTGCCCGTTGCCTCTTTATCGCCGCGCGGGCTCAGGATACCTATTCAAGGCTGATGGCGGGTTGCATCGGCGTGACGTTCTTTGTCTATGTCTTCGTCAACATCGGCATGGTCAGCGGCATCTTACCGGTGGTGGGCGTGCCCCTGCCGCTGATCAGCTATGGCGGCACCTCTGTGCTAACCTTGATGGCAAGTTTTGGCATGTTGATGTCGATCCAGACTCATAAGAAGATGTTGACGCGTTAGTGGTCCCGCTCGATATTTAGCACCAGCGCCGTCCGCCCCCCCCCGGCGAGCTTGCAGCGATTCGCGTGCCGGTTTAAAGCAACGGAAAGACATGAATAAAAATATGAATAAACGGTCGCCCTATAAATTGAACGCTCCCTGGCGGGCGTTTCTGGTGATGCTGTGCGCGGGACTGCTGGTGTCCTGCGCGTCCTCGCCAACGCCCTCGTCGTCCGCCACGTCGTCATCGCGCTATCACATGGCGCAGGACGCCTATCCGGATGCGGCGGTGGACGTTTCGCATGTGCCTGATGCGGTGCCGCGCTGGGAACCCAAGAGCCGTGGCGGCAACAAGTCTCCCTATGTGGTGTGGGGCAAAAGTTACCATGTGATGGCCAGCGCCAAAGGCTATCGGGAGCGTGGCGTTGCGTCCTGGTACGGCAAAAAGTTCCATGGCTATGCAACGTCTAATGGCGAAACCTACGATATGTATGCCATGAGTGCGGCTCACCGGTCACTGCCCATTCCGAGCTATGCCAAGGTGACGAACCTCGCCAACGGGCGCAGTGTCATTGTGCGGGTCAACGACCGTGGGCCGTTTCATGGCGGACGCCTGATCGATCTCTCCTACGCCGCGGCCCAAAAGCTGGGGTACCTGGATAAGGGAACGGCCGAGGTTGAAGTTGAAGCCATTCATGTCGAGCCAGGGGCAGGCCATGCGCCGTCTCAGGCCGGAGTGGCGCCGTCTTCCCCGGCCATGGACAAGTCATCTGCTGCGCGTGCCCAGTCCGATGCCGGCTGGTTTGTCCAGGTGGGGGCGTTCTCCAGTCTGGATGCTGCAAAGCGGGTCCGGGACAGGGTCCGTCAGGCAATTTCGGCACCGGTGGTTATTCAGCCTTCGCAAGAAACTGGTGTGACCCTGCACCGAGTGCAGGTTGGCCCATTCGGTTCCGAACTGGATGCCGAGCAAACCAGGGCGACCATTGAGGCTGCGGAGGCCGTCAAGGCGCTGGTCATTCAGCGGCCGCTTGTCGCAGGATGAGTTATTTGTGGTCTGCTGGCGACAGTTGCTGGTAATGCACCGTTTGCTCCAGAGTGGCGCCCCGGCATGGCGCCGGGCTGGTCATGGAGCCCAAACCGCGTTGGTTAATGAATCCAAACTACCGGGCCATTGAACCTAAACCGCTTTGGTCATTGAACCCAAACCGCTTTGGCGTGGTCCAAAGAGTCCGCGCCATCCTGCCGTCGGATGCCTTCTGGTACCGACGATTGGCGGATGAACGTGGTCCCGGAATCACGTACTATCATTGGCCATTTTGCTATCATTGGCCGCATTGTCGTCATTGATGACGTTGCCATCATTGATCGCTTTGCCATTGGCCGGTTTGTGTAACACCCCAGGTATTGGGGCCATCCACCCGAAAAATCAGTAATTGAGATCAGTCTATGACCTTTCTGAACCCCAGATATTGGTTGGCCGTGCTGTTGTTGAGCCTGGCCTCGCTCCAGCTATGGGCCCAGACGCCGACCGTTAACGCGCCGATTCCGACGCCAAATGTGTCGCCCCAGGTAACGATCATCCCGGCACCGCCGGAAGTTGCCGCGCGCTCCTATATATTGATGGACGCCGACAGCGGTCAGATCATCATGCAGCAGCAGGCGGACGAGCCAATGCCGCCCGCGAGTCTGACCAAGATGATGACGTCCTACGTGGTTGAGTACGAGGCGGATCAGGGCAAGATCAAATACACCGATCCGGTGTTGATCAGCGTCAACGCCTGGCGCACGGGCGGCTCTAAAATGTTCGTGCGGGAAGGCAAGACGGTCGCGGTTGAAGATCTGCTGCGGGGAATTATCATCCAGTCGGGCAATGATGCCAGCATTGCCATGGCGGAACATATCGCCGGCAGTGAATCGGCCTTTGCCGATGTCATGAACCAGCATGCGCGCCTGCTGGGCATGAACAAGACCAATTTCGTCAATGCCACCGGACTACCGGCGGCCGACCATTACACCACGGCCCGCGATCTGGCGATTCTGGCCCGGGCGTTGATCAAGCAGTTTCCCGAGCAGTACAAGATCTACTCGGAAAAGTACTTTACCTGGAACGACATTCGCCAGCCCAACCGCAACTTGCTGCTGTGGCGGGACAGCACCGTCGATGGCCTGAAGACTGGACACACGGACGAAGCGGGATATTGCCTGGTTGCCTCCTCGGTACGCGATGGCATGCGTCTGATCAGCGTCGTGCTGGGCACGGTGAATGAGGAAGCCCGGGCCCGGGAAACCCAAAAGCTGCTGAGTTACGGCTTTCGCTATTTTGAAACCCATTCACTCTACAGCGCTGGGCAATCATTGCAGGAGGCGCGGGTTTGGAAGGGTGCGGTGGATTCCGTACAAATGGGTTTGAGCGAGCCGGTTGCGGTGACCATTCCACGTGGCCAGAAAGACCAACTGCAAGCAACGCTGGAGATGGACCCGTTGCTGACCGCGCCGTTAACCCAGGGCCAGGTTCTGGGTCACCTGAAAGTCACCCTGAATGACACCCTGGTGGCGGAGCGTCCGCTGCTCGCCTTGCAGGCGGTGGAGCAGGGGAGCTTCTTCAAGCGCCTGTGGCACTCCGTCGTCCTGTTCTTCAAGGGCTTGATCAGTTAGGTCTCCCTTCTGGCGGGCAGGCGTTGCATGATAAACCTGCCCGCAAGCACCTGGGGCGCGCCATAATCGCATTGGCAGCCCCTTTGCAACGCAGTAGCATAGGCTCATACGCCGGTTCCGATAGAGGTTGCACAATGAGCGACGGCACGAAAACCACCATCGAATTTCCCTGTGATTACCCCATCAAGGTCATTGGCCATGCGGCGGATGACTTTCGCGAGTTTGTCGTAGAGGTCGTGCGCATTCATGCGCCGGATTTCGATGCTACGGCCGTTGAGGTCATCGACAGCAGCAATGGCCGCTATCAGTCGGTACGCATCAGCATCATCGCCACGGGCGAGCCTCAGCTGCGCGCGCTGTTTGAGGATCTGAAGGCGAGCGGCCGTGTGCAGATGGTCCTTTAAGGCAGGGCGGCAATGACCTCGCCGGATGTCAGTCAGTTGTTGGTGGTGCGGGAGTTGGTGGGGATGCAACCCTATCCGGCCGTCTGGCACGCCATGCAAGCGTTTACCGATGCGCGTCAGGCGGATACACACGACGAACTCTGGCTGTTGCAGCATGAGCCTGTGTTTACCCAGGGGCAGGCGGGAAAGGCCGAACATCTGTTGTTTCCCGGACAAATCCCCGTCGTTCAGGTTGATCGGGGCGGGCAGGTCACCTATCACGGCCCTGGGCAATTGGTGGCCTATCTCCTGTTCGATATCGGTCGTCGTGGCATGGGTAGCCGCGAACTGGTCAGTCGCATCGAGCAAAGCCTGGTGCAGGTGCTCGCCGAGTATGGCGTGACCGCGCAGGCGCGCGCCGACGCCCCGGGCGTGTACGTGGGCGATGCCAAGATCGCGTCGCTGGGTTTGCGGATTCGCAAGGGGCGCTCCTTTCATGGGCTGGCTCTGAACATCGATATGGACCTTGAGCCCTTCGGCCGCATCAACCCCTGTGGTTACCAGGGGCTTGCCATGACACAATTAACGCACTTTGCCCCGGCGGTTGGGGTGGATGAGGTGGCACAACGTCTGCTGCATCGTCTGACGGCGGCGATGGGCTACCAGTCCCTGAAGTTTGAGCGAGGTTTACCCTGACGTGAGTGAAATGCCGGGAGAAAAGAAAGTGGCGCGGCCCCGCGTGGAGCAGGGCGTTAAATTGCGGGGCGCGGACAAGGTCTCGCGCAATCCGGTCAAGGTCATCGCCACGGATCGTATGCCCCGCAAACCGGACTGGATCCGGGTGCGGCTATCGTCCTCGCCGAAAGTAGATGAGATCAAGCAAAAGCTGCGGACCCACAAGCTGCACACCGTCTGTGAAGAGGCGTCCTGTCCCAACCTGAGCGAATGCTTTGGTGGCGGTACCGCGACCTTCATGATCATGGGTGATATCTGTACTCGTCGCTGTCCTTTCTGTGACGTCGCCCATGGCCGGCCCAATCCCCTCGATCCGGATGAGCCACGCCATCTTGCCCAGGCGATTGCCGACATGGCGTTGCGCTACGTGGTGATCACTTCGGTGGATCGGGACGATCTGCGTGACGGCGGCGCCCAGCACTTTGTTGATTGCATTACCCTGACCCGAGAGCATTCAGCGGGCATTCAGATCGAGACACTGGTGCCGGACTTCCGTGGCCGCATGGACGTTGCCCTGGAGTTGCTGGCGGCGGCGCCGCCGGATGTCTTCAATCACAATCTGGAGACCGTGCCGCGCTTGTACCGTCAGGCCCGTCCCGGCGCCGATTACGCCTGGTCATTGCTCCTGCTGAAGCGCTTCAAGGAACGTGCACCCCACATTCTCACCAAGTCCGGCCTGATGCTGGGGCTCGGTGAAACCCTGGAAGAGGTGCAGGAAGTCTTGCGGGACCTGC
>CAYXVO010000038.1:0-12673 GCA_964467875.1 uncultured Pseudomonadales bacterium
GCCATCAGCGATATCTATGCAATGGGCGGCAAACCATTGATGGCCATCGCCATCCTCGGCTGGCCGGTGAATGTGTTAGGTCCGGAGATTGCGCAACAGGTCATCGAAGGCGGACGTGCCGTCTGCCATGAGGCGGGCATTCCATTGGCAGGTGGCCACAGCATCGACGCGCCCGAACCGATCTTTGGACTGGCAGTCACCGGGCTGGTGCCGCTCAGCCACCTTAAGCGCAATGACCAGGCACGGGCCGGTAGCAGACTTTATCTCAGCAAACCGCTTGGAATCGGTATTTTGACCACCGCCCAAAAGCAGAAGAAGCTGGCACAGGAGCACACCTCGATTGCCGTGGACACCATGTGCCAGCTCAATCGCCTTGGCGCCGACATCGCCCACCTAGAAGGTGTCAACGCCATGACCGATGTGACGGGTTTCGGACTTCTGGGTCATCTGCTGGAGTTGTGTGAAGGCAGTAATCTGCAGGCGGAAATCTGGAGCGAGCAGATTCCCCTGCTGCCGCATGTCGACGAGTATCTGCAGCAGGGATGCGCTCCAGGCGGCACCAACCGGAACTTTCAAAGCTATGGTCATAAGGCGTCGGCCCTGACCGATCGGCAACGCAATATCCTCTGTGATCCCCAAACCAGTGGCGGTCTTCTGATTAGCGTCAATCCCGATGGAGAGGCGGAGTTTCTCAGTGCCGCCCGGAATGCCGGTCTGACGCTCACGCCCATCGGTCACCTCAGCCCCTACACCGGCGGACCACAGGTGCACGTACAGTGAGTTGACGCAAATAAGCGAAAGTTAGGCTGTATACTCTAATTTTATTTCGTAGGATGCCGTCATCTGCCACGGACGGCGTGAGTTTTTTCACAATCCCGCGTTGTCTGTCCAGCGGATGAGTGACCATTTAGAGCTAGAGTAGACTCAGCCCCTCCCCAGGGGCTTTTTTTGTTTTTTTGGCGGCTAACCTGCAGACATCAGGATGCGCCGGCACGAACGCCCTCTGCATAACAGACACCAGTCCCTCCCAGCCCACAATAGCCTCCGGGATTCTTGGCGAGATACTGCTGATGGTAGGTTTCCGCATAATAGAATGCGGGGGCATCCAGTATTTCCGTGGTGATTTCCGCATCCACGCCAGCATCCTTCAGACGCTGCTGAAAATGTTCCCTGGACTCTTCCGCCGCCTGACGCTGCTCCGCCGAGTAAACATAAATACCGGATCGATACTGAGTGCCGACATCATTGCCCTGTCGCATGCCCTGGGTCGGGTTGTGGGCCTCCCAGAATGCGCGCAGCAGCTCTGGATAAGACACCTGCGTGGGATCATAGACAACCAGCACCACCTCGTTGTGACCGGTACCTGCCGAACAGACTTCCTCATAGGTTGGATTCGGTGTATGTCCTGCGGCATAGCCAACCGCCGTGACATACACACCCGGCAGCTGCCAGAATTTGCGTTCCGCCCCCCAAAAGCAGCCGAGACCGAACAGCGCCGTCTCGAACCCAGCCGGAAATGGCGGTTTTATGGAGTGGCCGTTGATATAATGCCCCTCCGCGACCTGTAGCGGTTCGGCACGACCAGGCAGCGCCTCTGCCGCCGTGGGCATCCTGGTTTTTTGCTCATGAAATCGGCTTCTGTCATACAGGCTGGCCAACCAGTTATCCATGTGCGCCCCCTTCTACAATGATGGGTTAGTGGGAGTTGGAATCATGCAAAGCTTGGCACTTGGACAGCCTTTGCTGACGGAGGGTTCCGCGCCCCGAAGACATCTTATCCACTCAGGATTCTATATCCATGCAGCAATCCGCAAGTTTCAGCGCCCGCTTTCTCGGCGTCGGTAACGCCGCCAGCACCTTGGGTAACGCCAGCTGCGTTCTGGAGCTCGATGGCCAACCACTGCTGATGATCGACTGCGGGCACGATGCTCTGAAGCGCTACACAGACCGCTATCTGGAGCTACCGACCGCGCTTTACATCACGCACCTGCACCTGGACCACATTGGCGGACTGGAGGGCTTGTTCTTTCGACTGCGTTTCGCACCCGTACCGAAGCTCATGCGCCTATACGTGCCCGCCCCGCTGGTGCCGCTTCTGCACAAGCGAATTGCCGAGTACCCTGGCATGTTGGCGGAGGGCGGCGCCAACTTCTGGGATGTGTTTCAGCTAATCCCCGTTAGCAATGGCTTTTGGCATGAACAACTTTATTTCCGGGTGTTTCCCGGACGCCATCATCTGCCGGAGTCAGCGTTTGGCCTGGTATTACCGGGTGTATTCTTCTACAGCGGCGATACCCGTCCCATTCCAGAACAGATCATTGCGCTGGCCAGTGGTGGCGAGACCATCTTTCATGACTGTGGCCTGGAGCCTAATCCCTCCCATACGGGCTTGGCAGACCTGGAAAGGGAATACAGCGCCGAGCAGCGCAGGCGCATGATTCTGTATCACTATGGGTCCGAGCAGCATGCCGAGCGCCTCCAGCAAGCCGGCTACCGGGTAGCCCGCGCGGATCAGCCCATTGCCCTGCGGCGGCCAGACCCGCAAAGAGCCACCCAAGCGCTTCAACAAATCTAAAGTTCAAAAAGTAAAAGGCTCAACAAATCCGAACCTCAACAACCCTGCGGTTCAGGCACCTGATTGGCAAAGGTCGCGCGACCAGGCCTTATGTTTTGCCCGCCTCTGGCGTTTTTGCCTGAGCATCAAAAGCTGCTGATCCACCACAGGTTGACAAGCACCGCGATAAATCTGTGCTAGATTAAAAAATTCAGATTCATTCAAGCTACAAGGCCCCTCCATGTCTGCGCAGACCGCCCTCATCGTTGACGACTCCAAACTTGCACGGATCACGCTGCAACGCCTGTTGGAAAAACGGAATTTCACGGTCCGGTTAGCGGAGTCTGCTTCCGAAGCCCTGACACTGCTGGAGCAGGAGCTACCGGATATTATCTTCATGGATCACCTGATGCCGGAGATCGACGGCTTTGAAGCGATGCGTCGCATCAAGGCGAATCCGGCGACCCAGCATATTCCGGTGGTGATGTGTACCGGCAAGGAAGGCACTGGTGACTACGACAGCGAAGCCAAGGCGATCGGTGCAGCCGCGACTCTTTCCAAGCCACCCGAGCTGGAACAACTGAATCGGGTATTGGAAGAGGCTCAACAAGCATCGGGCGCTACTGGCATGTCGGCCGCTGCTGACCTGTCGACCGCAACATTGACAGCCGCTCACGCGACCGCAGCGACTGCACCAACCGCATCGCCCAACGTCGATACGGGCATTGAGGAGCGTTTGACGGCAACCCTGCAAAAAGCGCTCGACGAACTGCGCCATGAAGCGGCCGAGCCCATTGCCGCCATCAGGCTCGAACAGAAGAACCAGAATCAGATCATCGAACAAAAGCTCGAGGCTTTATGGGCAGCACTCCCCTCGGAAGAAAGCACCCGGGGCACCCCGACTGCCTTGACCACGGAAATCCAGTCCCAGCTCACACAACAGCAGGAATCGGTTACGGCCCAACTGCAACAGCTATCCGAGCGCCTGGATTCCACCCTTGCACAGTTTGAGCAGCTATCCGGTCAAGTAACCGGTCTCGCCGAACGCGTCGAACTTGTCGCCACGCAACAGGAACAGGTCACGCCACAAGACGATCAATCCGCCACTGCCGTCGACGCGCTCAAAGCCGACTTAGCCGGATTCGAGCAGCGGCTGGAGCAGCAGGCCCACAGGCTGGATCAGGCCATCCAGGAACTGGACCAGCGCCCGGCGCCGTCTCCTGGCGTCACCATCGACGAACTTGCGGACCTCCGTGCACTGCTGGAGCAACGTCTGGCCGAGCAACACTCGGAACTGGTCAGTGTGCAGACGTCCATCGACGAGCGTCTGGCCGCACTCGAAGTGGCCCTGCACCAAGCCGAGTCCAAACTGCGCCAGGAACTACGGGAACAGACCGGGGACCAGGCTCATGCAATGGCGGCACCGGTGGAAATCGATTATACCGTCCTGGAGCAGCGTGCGACCGAAGCCGCGCTCACCGCCGTGGAAGAAACCTTCGACGCGCTCATAGCCCACAAAGTGGAACAGGTACGCAACAATCTGGCCCTCGAACTTAAGGCGCAGATGTTTAAGCCAGCCGACGCTGAGTCAGACACCGATGAGCCGCGGACCGCTTCTGCCGCCGTGGCTGCCGACGAAGTCCGACGTCTGGCCCAGGAAGCGGTTTCCGATGAACTGGATCTGGCCAGTGAGCATCTGGTGTCAAAAATCACCGATGCCCTGCGCGAGCGGGTCGAAGAGAGCCAGCAGGAATTGCTGGCGCGGCAGGACGTATTCGAACAGGAACGCACGGCCCTGCGCCGGCAGATCAAGCAACTGCGTAGCAGCATGTTGCTGATCAGCACTGGCGCCGGACTGCTGGCCGTGGTTGCGTTTGTTACCGCCATCATGACCTGATGGCGGTTGCGTCCGCCTAGAACAACGCGCTCTTGGGTACTCGGGGAAACGGGATGGCGTCCCGAATGTTTTCCATGCCCGTCACGTAATTCAGCAGGCGCTCAAAACCCAGGCCAAAGCCCGCATGGGGAACGCTTCCATAGCGCCGTAGATCCCGGTACCACCAGAGCTCTTCCTTGGCCATGTCGGCCATCCGGGCATCCAGGATATCCAGACGATCTTCGCGCTGACTGCCGCCGATGATTTCGCCAATGCCCGGCGCCAGCACATCCATCGCTGCCACGGTCTTGTCATCATCGTTCAGTCGCATGTAAAACGCCTTGATGTCCTTGGGATAGTTCATCAGCACCAGCGGACCCTTCACGTATTCCTCCGCCAGGAATCGCTCGTGCTCGGATTGCAGATCCGCCCCCCAGCTCACCGGGTACTGAAAGTCCCGTCCCGACTGCTCCAGGATACGAATCGCATCGCTATACTCCATGCGAACGAACTCCGCACTGGCAACCTGTTCCAGGCGGTTGATTGCCTGCTTATCAATGCGCTCGGCGAAGAACTCCATATCATCACCACGCTCTTCAAGCACCACACGGCAGAGATGTTTCAGGAAATCCTCGGCCAGATCCGCATCGTCTTTGAGCGTGGCGAAGGCAATTTCCGGCTCCACCATCCAGAACTCCGCGAGATGGCGGCTGGTATTGGAATTCTCCGCTCGGAACGTGGGGCCAAAGGTGTACACCTTGGACATCGCCAGACAATAGGCTTCCACATTGAGCTGGCCGGACACCGTGAGGAAGGTTTCCTTGCCGAAAAAGTCCTGGCTGAAGTCCAGGTTGCCCTTGTCGTCTTTCGGCAGATTCACCATATCCAGGGTGCTGACCCGAAACAGCTCACCCGCCCCCTCACAGTCACTGGCCGTGATGATGGGGGTGTTGATCCACTGAAAGCCCTGCTGGTAGAAATAGTCGTGGATGGCATGCATCAATGTGGTCCGCACGCGTGTGATGGCACCAAAGGCATTGGTGCGAGGGCGCAGATGCGCCACCGTGCGCAGATATTCGAAACTGTGGGGCTTGGGCTGGATTGGGTAGGTTTCCGGGTCATCGATCCAGCCCACGACCTCGACCTGATCCGCCTGAATCTCATGGGACTGTCCCTTGCCCTGGGACTCCACCAGTTTGCCGGTCACGATCACCGAACAGCCCGCCGTCAGATGTAGCACCTCCGACTCATAGTTACCGAGCTCCTTGGGAACGACCGCCTGAATCGGCGCGAAACAGCTGCCATCGTGAACATGCAGGAAAGACAGGCCAGCCTTGGAATCCCGGCGGGAGCGGACCCAGCCGCGCACGGTCACCGCCGTGCCGTAGTCAAGTTGGCCTTTGAAAATATCGCTGATAGAGGCAATGGTCATGGCGATCGTCCCGACAGACAAGCAAACAAGACGGGGCTCTGGCCCCAGATTAAGTTAAGTGACTGTTATAGCGTTCTTTGAGGCAGACAGGCAAACCAAAAATCAGCGCATCCAGGAAGGTTACGGCTGCCCCGACGAGGATTGCCGCTGACTGGGCCTGGCGCTACAATGCGCGTCCCCTCTCCATTTCGAGCGAAAAATGAGCGACACGCCAGGCCGCGACCAGATTTATGCCACACCGCAGGAGGCCGTTCAGGGCTTTACCTTCGATGACAAGGTGGCCGCCGTGTTCGGCGACATGATCAGCCGCTCGGTCCCCGGCTACGGCATGATCCTGGAAATGATCGGCGTGATCACCCGCCGCTATGCCCAGCCCGCCAGCCGCTGCTACGACCTGGGCTGCTCGCTCGGCGCATCCACCCTCAGCATCCGCCACAACCTGCCCGCTGACGGCTGCTCCATCATCGCGGTCGATAACTCCGCGGCCATGGTCGAGCGCTGCCGCGAGTATATCGCCAAGGACGACGGCCGCGCGCCGGTGCAGGTCGAGTTGGCCGATATCCAGACGGTACCGGTGGAGCAGGCCTCGCTGGTGGTGCTTAATTTCACTCTGCAATTTCTGTCGGTAGAACTCCGCGAGGAACTGCTTGCCCGCATTTGCCAGGGAATGCTGCCGGGCGGCGCACTGGTACTATCGGAGAAAATCGCCTTCGAGGATGCCAGCGAGCAGGCGTTGCTGACCGACCTGCATCACGGTTTCAAGCGCGCCCGGGGCTACAGCGATATGGAAATCGCCCAGAAACGCACCGCATTGGAAAACGTACTGGTGCCCGAATCTTTCGAAGCCCATCGCGAGAGACTGCTGCGCGCGGGCTTTACCCGAGTCACCCTGTGGTTTCAGTGCTTCAACTTTGTCTCGATTCTTGCGGAAAAATGATCAGTTTCAATAGTTTTCTCTCGGCCATCGGCAGCGGCACCGGCACCGGCACCGGCACCGGCAACAAAAGCAGCAACAACCGTTTCGCGCCCATGGCAGCGGACTGGGCTGCGGCACTGAGCCAGAACTTTGACCCTGCCGCGCACGGCAAGCTGGATGACTGGCAAACGGCCCTGGCGTCGATGCCGCGCCCAACGCCCTCTCGTATTGTGCTTGATGCGGACCGGATCACCATTGGCTGCGAGCAAGATGCCTCAGCCGAACAACGCCAGCAGATAGAACTGGCGCTGCAAGCCCTGCATCCCTGGCGCAAAGGTCCTTTTGAGTTTTTCGGCGTACACATCGATACCGAATGGCGCTCCGACTGGAAATGGAACCGGGTGCTGCCGCATATCAGCTCACTGGCCGGGCGCCACGTGCTGGATGTAGGCTGCGGCAGTGGTTATCACTGCTGGCGGATGCGGGGCGCCGGTGCCAGCTTTGTGCTCGGCGTGGATCCGTCGGCGCTGTTTTTGAATCAGTTCCAGGCTGTCAAGCAGTTCCTGCCGGATGAACCTGTGCACTTTCTGCCGTTGAAGGCGGAGGACCTGCCGCGCCCGCTCAAGGCCTTTGATACGGTGTTTTCCATGGGCGTGCTATATCACCGGCGTGCACCCTTCGATCACCTGGAGGAGCTCCGAGATGCGCTGGTGCCGGGTGGAGAGTTAGTGCTTGAAACCCTGGTGGTGGATGGTAACGACCAGACCCTGCTACTGCCGGGCGAGCGCTACGCACAAATGCGCAATGTATGGCTGCTGCCCTCACCGGACCTGCTGGTCAACATGGTCAAGCGCATGGGCTTTCAGGATGTGCGGGTAGTCGATGTCAATCGCACCTCGTTCGACGAACAGCGAGCCACCGACTGGATGCGCTTCCATTCCCTGCAGGACTTCCTCGATCCCACCGATCCGTCCAAAACCGTCGAAGGCTATCCCGCGCCGCTTCGGGCCCTGTTGATTGCACGTAAGCCGGCCTGAACCAAGCAGTCTGCGCCAGCGATTACAGCTTGCGGCAGAGTAAATGCTGATACCGCCCGAGGGAGCGGTACGGCTCCTGCTCGGCGAAGCGGCGCTCCATCTCCAGGATTTGGTCGAAGCTGTACTTGTCGACCACCTCTCTTGCCATGAAGTCCGAGAATGTGCGCAATCCCGCCCGATAGACAGGCTCTAGCCCGAGCGGCTGCAACCAGGCTTCCACTTCACTCGGAATGAGGGAATGAACCGGTGTCAGCCCACCGGGATGCCCGCTGTAGTTCTCCTGCTGAATCCGCTCGAAATTGCCGTGCAGCAGGTTCCGGTACACCAGCCCGTGGCGGTTATAGTAGGCAAGCGACAGGTAGCCGCCGGACTTCACGCAATCCGCCGCGACCGCAATACCTTCGCGAGGATCCGGTAGCCACTCCAGAACCGCATGGCACAGCACTAAATCCTGCAACCGCAGCCCCAATTCCGGCACCGCATCCAACGAGGCGCAATGTACATTGGCCTGCTCCAGGGCCAGCCCCTGGGACTCAAAATGCTCTCGCGCCAGGGCCAGCATCTCAAAGGACGCATCCACCAGCGTCAGCTGGTGGCCCTTGGCCGCCAGCCGCGCGCTCAGTTGACCGATGCCGGCCCCCAGATCCAGGATGTGCAATGGATTGTCGGCGTCCAACGCCGGCACGTGCCGAAGCAGTTGCTCCCACAGCAAGGCCAGGCGCAGAGCACCTTTCCGGTTGCCATAGATTCGCTTCTGGAACCAGGCCGCCTTGCCATCGAAGCCCTGGCCAATGCTTTTCGTCATCGCCAACCCGCCAGCGTGATGTCATTCATCGGATGTCAGCGCTCCGCCTGAAACAAATCAGGCGCCAGTTCCGCCAGATCATAGTGGCGGGCCATCCCCGTCAGCGGGCACTGGAACCCTAGTTGCCACGCCACCAGCTTCAGACCGTCGCGATTCTTGTTGTTGCTGCCATAGCGCGGGTCTCCCATCAGCGGGTGACCGATGGCCTCGAAATGGCGGCGAATCTGATGTTGACGCCCGGTTTCAATGCTCACCTCCAAGGTCGAGACAAGCCCGGTGCGATCCGGGTCGATCCGCTCATAGCGGGTGACCGCCGGCTTTCCATCCAGCGGTTCATCAATGCGGCCCGCCTCAGGCGTCTGGCCCAGCACCTGCGCCCAATAGATTTTTTCCATGCGCTTGCGCTGAAACATATCCGACAGCGCGGCGGCCGCCCGTTTCTGGTAAGCGACCAGCATCAGACCGCTGG
The DNA here is from genome assembly GCA_964467875.1 of uncultured Pseudomonadales bacterium. GTDB lineage: Bacteria > Pseudomonadota > Gammaproteobacteria > Pseudomonadales > Oleiphilaceae > JAEZAA01. The sequence continues at coordinate 9,090 of CAYXVO010000038.1, forward strand.
CTTCCCGGTCAAGGCGGTGAATCAGCCAAACGGTAGCCTGCTGGTCCTTGCGCGTTTCCCGCAGCCAGACTTCCGCCACCCGCAGCAGCGCCAGGTGGTCACCATAGTCCGTACCCTGCGCCAGCATGCCCGCCGGTTTATACCATATGCCGTACGCACCCTCGTCCCGTAGCATTCGGGCCTCTGGCACCGGCGCTTTGAGCAGCGCCGAGTCATACCGCAGGCGCAGGCGGTCACCCTTGTACAGTTTGGTTTGGGCACGCCGCAGACGGCGCCCCTGCCCTCGCCCTGGCTGCAGCCACACCGCGCCTTTGGCCATGGCGTCTTTCAGGGCTGATTTCGACAGGCCTGTCTCCGCAGCCAATAGGTCCACGGCCATCTGCCCCTGTTGTTCAGGCGTCACGGTCAGGTCCTTTTCCAGGCGCCGTGGCTGTACATCTTTCGCCTGCTCCATCACTCAGCCCGTCCGTACCGCGCGATAGACCTTGAAGCGGGTCGTTTCCGCCAGGGTCTCGCAGTTACCGAACACCTCTTGAATGAGGTCCGGATAATGGAGAAAGGCATTCGCCACCAGACGTAGCTCACCGCCCTTCTCCAGCCGCTCACGCGCCTCGCGAATCAGGTTGGCGGTTATCCGGTAATCCGTCTTCACGCCAGTATGAAATGGCGGGTTGGTGTAGATCCCGCGATAGCGACCTTCCGCCTGGGCCAATCCGTCGGAGGGATAGATGTTGCCGTCCAGGCCGTTGACCGCAAACGTCTCGCGCGCACTCGCTAGGGCCAGCGCATGAATATCCACAAGATCTACCTCAGCCGCAGCCTGGCGGGCTTTGAGGCAGGCACCAATGACGCCGGCACCACAGCCGAAATCCAGCAAGCGCCCGGCGGGAACGTCCCCCAGATGATCCAGCAGCAGTGCCGTGCCCTCATCGAGACGGCCGACATTGAACACCCCCGGAAGACCGGCCACCTGCAACGAGCGGTCGCCACAGGTCACGGAGAAATTCTGGAACAACGCCTTCAGATCGGGCGCAGCCGATGGATTCACGCCGCTCGCCCGCCACAGCTGACAATGCCGGGCGCTGTCGAGCTTGCCCAGGGACAGGTTCTGGGACTGCAGGCGTTTGGCGGCGGTGTTGATCCCCTCGCGCTTCTCGCCAACGATCCAGACCGTGGCCGCCGGCTTAAGGCGAGCGCGGGCTGTGGCCCACACAAGCTCGAACTCGGCCTGGGATTTCGGCATGAAAATCAGTGCCTGAGAGAACGTCTCGGCACCACTGGGGGTGGGACCAAACTCCACATTGGCGACACGCTGGTACGTCAACGCCTGATAAACCGAATAGTCCCAGGTGAGTACCTGGAGGGGCTGTGCCAGCTCCAGCAACAACTGATCGGGCGGCGGATTGATCACGAGGGTGGCCGTGGCTTCCAGCAAATGCTGATTGCGAATCACGACCTGACTGGTATTGAACATGCAAACGACTCTGAGGGCGGGAGAAACTGGTATAAAACCTAAGACGGCTATTCTACCGCAAGGCGTTACCGGCTCCCATCGTCATCGCTTTTCTGTTCCCTGAATCCTCCAACGCCTGCTGCTCCCATGGCACGAGCTCCTGGCCACGGCCCGTCTTACCGGCCGCGTTGAAGTAAAAACGGAAGTGACGATAGTTCATGGCCGCCAGTTGCCGACTTTCCGCCAGTCCCGACTTCATGGTGCGATCCAGCGCGGTCAGCAGCGAGCGGTCCAGGGCTGGCTCACCACTGGCCAGCTGCAACGACGCATCCTGCAGGCGCCCCTGGTCGTCGAGCTGAAACCGGATCACACCATTGAGCTTGTCTGGCCAGCGGCCGGCCTGGGCCCAGGTGGCGTACACCTGGCGCTCGATCCGGACCAGATATTCATTGAGCCAGTCCCACCGGCGAATTTCCTGACCGGGCCGGCGATCCTTGACCTTGACCCGTGCCAGCTCATCGTCCTCGAGAGGCTTCATACGTGCCAGTACGGGATCCACTTGAGCCCCGTCCGGCACGACTGGGGCCACCGACAATTCAGCAACCTCAGGTTCATCGTCTGTTCGCTCGGAAGGGCTCTGGGTCCGGTCCACTAGCGATGCGGCAGGCGAAGCAACCGTTGGGGGTGTCGCCGCTAATGACGGCGCGCTGCTGGCTTGGCCTGGACCAACGGGTTTTGAGGCGACGGCAGAGGGCGTCGGATGTTTGCGTACAACGTCCGGAACAACCGGTCTGACTGGTGGCGCTGTATCGGCAATGGATGGCATTTCAACAGGCGGGCGCAGGATCGGCATGGGCAACGAGGCTGGCTCCACCGGAGCAACCGGCGCCTTCACGAGCTCCACCGCCAGCCGCTGAAGCGATTCAGGCTTGTCTGGACGATCACTCTTCAGTGGCAGTTGCCATAAAAGCCCAGCATGCAATGCCAGGCTTCCCGCCAGGATCAGGCAGAGGCGCGAGCGGGCGGATGACGCGCTAGGCCATTCTATCTCGGGCTTATGCTCCTCGCTCAGCCCCTTACGCTCAGCATCGCCGACCACGGCTATACCACCTTAAACACATAAAACCAGTCAAAGGATAGCTCACCTCCCTTTAAGCTCAACCTGGGTGTCCTCCCTGGCTCATTACCATATATTTAGATAAAAAAGATCCCTCCCGCTGCCCGGATCTATTCCGAATTCCCCGTGCATGTGACATTGTTTAGCGCATCAATTATATCCACACCCTACCGGCAATCGGCCGGTCCTGGAGGAACCATGGGCGATGTCATCCCGTTTAAACGTCCATCCGCAACGGACAAGGCAAAAGGCAAAACCCTCTGCAAGAGCGGGTTCCACAAATGGGAGATCGTCAAGGAGAAGCAGTTTGACGTTCAGCAAGGCAAACTGGTCACGTTATACCGCTGCACCCGCTGCGGGGTTCAGCGGGTCAAGGCGCTTTAGGCGGGGCCTGAGCCTCGCCCTTGAAAGATCGCCACTACGGCCTCATCTTGCAGGAAGTCCTAACTCAAAACGTTCGTAGTCAATGGGTCCACTGCGCGAAAGGGTTCCTTATGGCCGATATTCAACAGATCCTGTGCCCTCACTGTCTCACGCCAAACCGGGTGCCAGCTGCGCGCTTGAGTGAACACCCCAGTTGTGGCAAATGCAAAGGCGCCCTATTTACCGGGCGCCCCCTGGACCTCAATGAGCAGAGTTTCCAGAAGTTTTTAAACCAGAACCAGACGCCGGTGGTGGTGGATTTCTGGGCAGCCTGGTGTGGGCCCTGCAAGATGATGGCGCCTCATTTCGAGGCCGCAGCGGCCCAACTCGAACCTCACTTCCGCCTCGCCAAGCTGAATACCGAGGGGGCCCCCAATGTCTCCAGCCGCTTTGCTATCCGAAGCATCCCGACCCTGATTGCCTTGCACGGCGGCCGCGAGATTGCGCGTCAGTCTGGGGCTCTCAATCAGTCCCAGTTGATCCAGTGGATCCGTGGCCTGAACCTGGGCTGAGCGGTTCTTGCTCATCCTCTGAGCGGACCCGCCCCACCAGCTTTAGCAAAGCTGGCGGCACCGGCGGCCAGGGCTGATC
>CAYXVO010000039.1:0-12514 GCA_964467875.1 uncultured Pseudomonadales bacterium
AAGATCTGGAACGCCGCCCGCTATGTGCTGATGAACACCGAAGGCCAGGATTGCGGGGTCAACAATGAGCCGGTGGAACTGACCCTGGCGGATCGCTGGATCATCTCCCGCCTGCAAACCGCAGAACAGGAAGTGACGCGCCAGCTCGACCAGTTCCGTTTCGACCTGGCGGCCCAGGCCCTGTACGAGTTCATCTGGAACGAGTACTGCGACTGGTATCTGGAGCTGTCCAAGCCCGTGTTATGGGATGAGTCCGCACCCGTCGAGCGGCAGCGCGGCACCCGTCGGACCCTGGTGCGGGTATTGGAAGCGGCTCTGCGGTTGGCACACCCCTTCATGCCGTTTATCACCGAGGAGATCTGGCAGCGGGTCGCACCTCTGGCGGGTCACCAGGGCGACACCATCATGCTGCAGCCCTATCCCCAGGCCCAGGCCGACAAGATCGACCAGCAGGCCCTGGCGGATATCGAATGGCTGAAAGCCGTGATCCTTGGCGTGCGCAACATTCGCGGCGAAATGAACATCTCACCGGCCAAGCCGATCCCCGTCCTGTTCCGCAACGGCTCCGAAGATGACCGCCAGCGCCTGGAGGCAAACCGGACCTTCCTGCTGACACTGGCCAAGCTGGAGTCAATCCAGTGGCTTGAGCCGAACGACGACGTTCCGCCGGCGGCGACCCAACTCGCGGCGGGCATGGAGGTTCTGGTGCCCATGGCCGGCTTGATCGACAAGGACGCCGAACTGGCGCGCCTGGCCAAGGAGATCGATAAGGCCACTAAGGAAATCGATCGTCTGGGCGGCAAACTGGGCAATGAAAGCTTCGTTGCCAAGGCGCCGGCCGATGTTGTGGCGAAGGAACGGGAGAAGCTGGCGGACATGGTTTCCAACCGTGACAAACTTCAGGAACAGATGCAAAAGATTAGTGACCTCTAACTGTATGTATAACAAAACCTGTGCCATGCTTATCGTTGCCGGGTGCCTGCGGGCGCACCGGCAACGCGACAACGACCAGCGAATGAATGGCAAACCCTTGGGCGCAAGTACAAGCAAAACCACTCCATCAGCGGGCCGTTAACCGCCTCTCTTTTTGGTATTGTGCAAGGTGAATTGGATATGTCTGATCGAGAAAACGGCACCGTCAAATGGTTTAACGATGCCAAGGGCTTCGGCTTCATTACCCGCGAAAACGGCAACGATGTCTTCGTCCACTACAGTGCCATTCGTGGCCAGGGCCGTCGCTCGCTTGCTGATGGTGACCGCGTCGAATTTGTTGTCACCGATGGCAACAAGGGCCCCCAGGCCACCGACGTCGACCGGATCTAGGTCATTTCAGGGGCGGCCATGCCGCCCCTGCCTTCGGGTTTTCACCCAAATCGTACAACTCACCTGCCACGCACCATCCACCCCGAATGCCCGCTCAACCTGCACTACACTTCCTTATGCGCACGCCTTTTATGCACTCGCCTTCGCACATCACTGAATCGTCCTGGCACATCCTGGGCATTGGCGCACTCGGCGGGCTCTGGGCCATGCGACTCGCCATGCAAACCCATACGCCGCGGCTGGACGTGCGACTGCTGCTGCGAGATGACCGCGTCAAGCATCAGACCCTGACATTGAGAGACGGCACAGCACGCCACAGCCATGATTTTGTGGCGGAAACGGCGGATCAGGCATTCGGCCCCATCGAGCATCTGCTGGTGGCGACTAAGTCCTACGACACCCTGGCGGCACTGGAAGCCTTAAGACCCCGCCTGAACAGCGACAGCCGGATCTATCTCATGCAGAACGGACTGGGCAGCCAGCATGCGGTCGCACAGGCCTTCCCGGACCTGGCAATTCTGGCCGTCACCACTACCGAAGGCGCCTATCGCCAGGCCAGGTTCGACATCACCCATGCCGGTCGCGGCACCACCTGGGTCGGCGCCTTTAATGAACGCGCCCAACGAGCCCATGCCGAAGACGCCGCAGCCGTGTTCAACAGGGCCGGCTTCGCCACCCAGGCAACCGCCGACATCAATGCCAAGCTCTGGCTCAAACTCGCCATCAACTGCGCCATAAACCCCTTTACCGCCGTGCTGGACTGTCCCAACGGCGAGTTGCCTCGGCAGGAGTTCTTCCAACATCGCATCGCGCCCCTGTGCGAGGAAATCGCCAGCGCCATGGCTACAACAGGATTGCCGGTGACCGCCACCGAACTGCAAACCCAGGTCGCGACGGTTATTCAGGGCACGGCCCAAAACATATCCTCCATGCTGCAGGACGTACGGGCCGGCCGGCGTACCGAGATCGATGCCATCAACGGCTACCTGGTCAGCGTCTGTGACCAGCAGGATCTGCCCTGCCCCATCAACCGCGAACTGGTGCAATTGGTCAAAGCCCGCGACCCAGTGTAAAACTAGGTTCATCTTCAGGATGACAAGGCTTGTGTTGCATGGGACTTCAAATTCAGCGTCGGAAAGGCTTCAATAGCACCCGCGCTGCATTGCGTTTAACGCCATCCCACACACAAGGATTCCCCATGGGCAACCGCCTCTCCAAGATTTACACCCGCACCGGCGACCAGGGCACCACCGGTCTCGGCGACGGCTCCCGCATCCCCAAGAACTCCGCCCGCATCGAAGCCATCGGCACCATCGACGAACTCAACAGCGCCGTCGGAGTTCTGCTGGCGGAACTGGATACCGAGGACACCCTGAGTTCACCGCTAAAATGGGTCCAGAACGACCTGTTTGACCTGGGGGGCGAACTCTCGATCCCGGGCTATATCATCATCAGCGAAGACCATGTGCTGCGCCTGGAATCCTGGCTCGACGAACTCAATACCGAGCTGCCGCCCCTGAAGAATTTCATCCTGCCCGGCGGCAGCAAAGCGGCCTCCGCCTGTCATCTGGCCCGCAGCATCGCCCGGCGTGCCGAGCGCGTGATGGTGGGTGTGGCCCAGAATGAGTCGGTGAATCCTCAAGGCACGATTTATCTGAATCGCCTGTCGGATCTGTTGTTTGTGTGCGCGCGAGTGCTGGCACGACGCAACGGTGGGCAGGAAGTGTTGTGGGAGCGGTCGGAGCCGCAGAAGCGCGCCTGAACGAGCGCAACAAGAAGGGGACCTTCTTGGTCCCCTTCTTGATTATGCTTACCGAAACCAGCTCCTGCGCTTTACACCTTAAACGACTCCACCAGCTTACGCAGCGAACCCGTCAGGTTCGACAGCTCCTTGCTCGCCGCCAGGGTATCGGTGGAGTTGACGGCGGTTTCCTCGCCCAGATGGGCGATCTGCTGCACGTTGGCGTCGATGGTATGGGCCACTGCGCTTTGCTCTTCTGCCGCCTGGGCAATTTGCTGGCTCATATCGACGATGGTGGAGACGGCTGCGGCAATGTTGTTGAGCGCTGCCGATACCTTCTGGGATTGGTCCACCGTCAGGTTGGTGGCGCTGTGGGAGCTCTGCATGGAGCCCACTGCTTCCTTCACTCCAGTCTGCAGGCGATCGATCATGTCTTCGATCTCGCGGGTGGACTTCTGGGTACGTTGCGAGAGGGTGCGGACTTCGTCGGCCACCACTGCAAACCCACGCCCTTGTTCCCCAGCACGGGCGGCTTCGATGGCGGCATTCAGCGCCAGCAGGTTGGTCTGCTCAGCAATGGAGCGGATCTCCACCAGAACCTGGCTGATGTTCTGGGAGTCTTGGGCCACACGGTTGATGATGGTGACCGAGTTGGCGATCTGGTCCGCGAGACGACTGATCACCGTTAAAGTCTCACCTACGACCTGCTTACCGTTCTCTGCTTCATGATCGGCCTGATAGGCCGCATCGGATGCCGCCTGGGAACTGGCCGCAACCTCCTGAACCGTGGCGACCATCTGATGCATGGAGGCGGAAATCTGGGTGGTCTCTTCCAACTGACGCTGGGAGGCCTTGTTACTGGAAACCGCGGTATCGTTGACGCGGCTGGCCTGGGAGTCAACCGCATTGGCGGTGCCGCTGACTGCCTGGATCAGTTCCTGCATTTTGTCGGCCATGTGATTGAAGGCCACGCTCAACTCACCCATTTCATCCTGACTGACCGTCTGCAGACGGGATGTCAGGTCACCATTGGCAACCTTGCGGGCCGCATTGGCAAAGGCTGCGATGGTGGAACGGACAGAGACAAAAAAGCCGGTATAGAGATACACAATCAGCAACAGCAGCGCGCCCTGGCCCGCCAACATGGTCAGCATCATGCTCTTCTGGTCGGCCAGACGTATCTGCAGAATTTCGCCGACGTATGCCATGACCGCCTCGTTATAGGCAAACAGGCTGTCGATCAGTGGCGAAACCTCGCCTTCAAACTCCGCCCACGGCATTTCAAATACCAATGGTGTGATGGCGTTGATATCCAGAGATTCCTGCACGATTCCCGCCGCCGCGCGAATATCGTCGGCCTGGGCGCCCAACCGTGCCTGAATTTCCGGTCCGGCGCTCAACATCACATCCAACGCTGGCGATAGAGTGTTCTGCACACCCGTCAGGCGGTCGAATGCCACGTTCAGCAATTCGCTCAGGTCATAGCTGGAACGTCCCTCCACCAGGCCATAAATGCCCAGTGCCCGGGCATTGCCCATGGCATCGGTGGCGGGCAGCAGGTTCTTGCTGGAAAACTCCAGCAGAAACTGGGTTTCACGGGCGGTGTCCTGTGCCAGGCCGGACACTTGTGCAACATTCGCGACGAGCGACTGCACTTTATTGGTGAACTGCTCCAGATAGGCGTACTGCGGGCCGATGCTCATCTGGTTCAGGTCTTCCGCGAGGAGTTTGCTCCAGTCCTGCTGAACCGACTCCCGCTGTGTCTTCAGATTGCCGCCCCTGTCAAAGGTCAGCGGCAATGCCAGCAACACATCGAGTCGCTGTTTAATGCCGCTGCGGGCCGCTTGGGTCAGATCGTCGAGCGCATTGTTCTGGCGTAGCTTGGACACCGCCCGCAGATCCCGGTAGCGCTGTGCTTCCTGCAGCAGACCAGTGGCCACCGTCAGTGCTTCCAGCCCCTCCACTGACGTTTCGATCTGATTGATTTCACGTACCATCTGACTGATTTGGCTATATCCCAGCACGATGATGGGCAGCAGAAACAACACACTGATGAGGGCAAACTTATAAACCAGTCGAAGCTGGTTCATCAGCCTGATCGCAGGCAACAAAATGCTCTTCACAACCTGAAAACCTCTCGGGCTCGCCGACACGTGGAATCACAACGGAACGACAATGCGCGAAGCGATTAAATCGTCGATTGATTATCACTTAGTGTAGCTTAACTTTCCCAAAACGATGTCACCTTCTGTCAAAACATATCTCTGTCAGACGGCATTCTGGCGGCACTGCGAAAATGTATCCGGGCGCAGGTCTGACGTATGATGAAGACCACTTATTCTTACATCGTCAAAACAGCTATGTGCGGGTGGGACAATGATCCGGTTCGGAGTCGACGTGGGCGGGACCAAGCTCGAAATCATTGCGCTGGATGCGACCGGACAGGTCCTCCTGCGCCAGCGCCGTCCGAGTCCCAGCCATTGCTATGACGATATGCTAGACGGCATTGTCTCCCTAGTGCGCGAGGCAGAAGCAACACTGGGTCAGCGCGGTACCCTGGGCCTGGGGATTCCAGGCACGCTTTCGCCCGATCACGGACGCGTGAAAAACGCCAACAGCGTCTGCCTGATCGGACAGGATCTGCGGGGCGATCTGGAGAGTCGTCTGGAGCGCCCGGTGCGAATCGCCAACGATGCCGACTGCTTTGCCTGGTCGGAATATTGCGATGGCGCCGGTCAGGGCGCTGGGAGCCTCTTTGGCGTCATTCTGGGCACCGGCGTCGGTGGTGGCCTGATCATCAACGGCGGCCTGGTGGCCGGTCCCAACGCCATTGCCGGCGAGTGGGGCCATAACCCCCTACCCTGGCCACGGGATGCTGGAGAACAGACATCCGCCTGCTATTGTGGCAAACAGGGCTGTATCGAGACCTGGCTTTCTGGGCCTGGCCTGGCCCGCACCTACCGGGAACGAACCGGGCAAGCTCTGGACGCGCAACACATGGCGCAAGCGGCGGCGCAGGGTGATCGCGCCGCCGAGGATTGTCTGGTCGATTATGTGGATCGCCTGAGCCGAGCCCTGGCGACGGTGATCAACATGGTCGATCCGGCCGTGATCGTGCTGGGTGGCGGCGTTTCCAATCTAGACCGGCTGTATCGGGAGGTGCCGCAACGCTGGGGACGCTATGTGTTCTCCGACCGGGTCAACACCCGGCTGAGTCGCGCACGTCATGGCGACTCCAGTGGCGTACGGGGCGCCGCCTGGCTGTGGCCGGCCGAGCCCCTGGCGAACGCTTGAACACAAAAGCTATCAACTCTTTCACCAAGGACGCTCATTCATGAATCCACAGGTGCAACAAGCTGTACTAGAGCTCTACGAGGATCTGGTGCGCCGTTTCCGCCAGGAGCAGCAGTCACTGCCGGGCAGCCGTATTCAGGATGATTGGGATTCACCCTGCATTACGCATCGGGATGCCAATTCCGGCCTGACATACTGGCAACCCGTGCCACGCCAGGATGAAACCCCGCTGAACGAAGTGGCGCGCGGCTTGGAAGTGGCCATTCATCCCGATCTTCTTGCCTATTACGGATGTCTGTGGGCCGATGGCATACGGGTGGACAGCCCCTGGGGCGAGATCGGACTGATTCAGGTGTGGAATCCGGAGGATCTGGAACAGCTCAAGGAGAACCAGCTGGGGCACGCGTTCATGCGGCTAAAAAAGCGCCTGCCCTTGAGCTTCTTCATTGGCGTTCAACGTGACGATTACATCATCAGCCTCGACAACGAGCGCGGTGTGGTCCTGCGAGAGCGCCTGGGCCGGCGCGCCGACCAGGCTATTGCCAACAGCCTGGTGGAGTTTCTCGAACAACTGACCCCGAACCTGAAGCCGTACGACGAATTTCAGTAAGCGCAAGCAGAGTCCAGGGATGGGCTTCTTACAACACGCCGATCAGGACCAGTGCCGCCAGTACCGCAAACCAGACCAGTATGCTGCGATTCAGCAGATCCCGTAACGCCAGGAGATAAACCACGTGTTGCCGGGCCTCACTCTGGTCGCCACTGTCCAGGCCAGAGAGCTCAGTACTGGACAGCGCGCCCTCGGCTGCTTCATCCAGCAATACTCGAACGCTACGGTCAGGATCGTTCAGGTTCCGCCAGCCGCGGCGCATGCAATCCGAGAAATTACCCGCCAGGGCGAAGGTTCCTACCAATAAGCGTGCAGGCAACCATTGCAGCCATCCATTGACCTGGCTGGCGACCTGGCGCAGTGCATCGCTCTCGCCACTTTCCGCCGCCTCGTCAACCAATCGCGCCAGCAGCGCTATCGGCGCGCCCAACAGCATGAACCAGAAAATCACATGAAAGTAACGGGCAAAGCTCTGATACAGAAATTCCCGACGTATCCGCTGGTGCATCTCGGCCGGGGTCTGAACTGGCTGCTGAAGGCCCGGCCCAATCTCCCGCCAATAGGCTTCTGCGGCGCTGTGGCGCCCCATCTGCCAGTCCTCCAACGACGCCTCCAGCACCGGCTTTAGCAGAGGGCACCCCAATACCAGAAACAGCACCAGCACTTGCAGGAAGAGTCCGACCGTACCGAACACCCAGTCGTCCACCAGCCAAAACAACAGGGCAACACCCAGACTTGGCAGCAGCACCGCCAATGTAAACAGCCCCCATCCGCTCGCGGTCACACCCGGCACATAGGCTCTGAGCCAGCGCTGGAAATGATGCGCCTGGACACCGGTCTGGCGGCCCAGGGTCAGGTTGAAACGACGGTGGAGGATATAGACCAAGAGCAGAGAAAGAAACGACATCAGGCGCTCCAGGTTGGGGTTGTACCGGCCGGAAACTGGCTTAATGCCCCCCGGTACAGTGCCCAGTCGAAATGAGAACCGGGGTCGGTCTTGCGACCCGGTGCGATGTCGCTATGCCCGACTATCCGGTCCGGCGCGAGCGCCGGATAATGATCCAGCAGCAGGCGCGTAATCCGTGTGAGCTGGTCGTATTGCGCGACCTCATAGGGGCTATCGTCGGTCCCCTCCAGCTCGATCCCGATGGAGAAATCATTGCAGTTAGCGCGCCCCAAAAACTGGGATTGCCCCGCATGCCAGGCCCGTTCGTGAAATGGCACGAATTGCAGCACCTGCCCGTCGCGGCGGATAAACAGATGGGCAGAGACCGTGATGCCCTGGATGGTTTCAAAGAATGGATGCTCTGACCAATCCAGTTGATTGCAGAACAGGCGCTCAACACAGGAGCCGCCAAACTGACCGGGTGGCAGACTGATATTGTGAATAACCAGCAGACTGATTTCGGTCGGATCCGGGCGCTGGTTGCAGTTAGCCGAGGGTCGACGCACCGCGAAGTTCAGCCATCCCTGCTCGATGGCATCCATTGGCCTCATGCCGCTGGCGCCGTGATCTTGGTCAGCGACAATCCCAGCAGATTCATGATCGCCGCCACGTCATAGGTCGAGGTGAGGTTACGGATCCGCCCATGGCGCAGCTGATAAATGGAAACCACGGGCAGTGACACCACACGATCCGAAGGCGGGAAGCCAAACAGTGGCTTGCTGAGGATGCCGCTAATACTCGAATAGGTCACCACGGCGTCATTCTCCGCCACCATCTCCTCCACCGTCACGTTGAAATCCGTCACGGCCTCCCGAATAGCTCGGACATACTCAAGAAAGCCAGCGGCATTGAGGAGCTCGGCATTAAACGAGCCTTGATAAACGAAACCATTATCCAGAAACGGCTTGGCGAGTGAAAACGCGCCCTGGTTCCAGGCCAACTGGATAAACTTCTGCACATTACGTCGATTTTCCGCAATCATTACCACGCCGTCCAACTCGGTCTGGAAGACGGGTACTATTGCCGTTTTGCCCTTCCTGATCAAGCACGGGCTCCCCGCCACGTGATCCAGATCGAGCTTTCAGTCATGTCCGTGCCAGTCATGGGCTAAGCGCGTGTAGCCCCGCGCAAATTGCCGATGACCGACTCCAGGGCACGATCGAACAGCAGACCGTCGTCCAGCGGATTGATCTTGCCGTCACGTAATGCCATGGCAAGTCCAGTCCGGGTCTTTTCAGACACTTTTACACCGGCCCGGTTTACGAAAATAAACTTCCCGGTGGTTTTGATCACCGCCACCAGTTTGGCGCGGAATTTCTTGTCGTCTTCTTCGTAAAATTCGACCCAGCAGCCTGCATGCAGGCTGTCGACCCTCTGGAAATAGCGCTCATCGATCACGTCCGCCGGCGTCTCGTCCTCGACCTCCAGCAACTGGATAGACGGCGCGATCTGTCCGGCTTCTGGGACCACACCCCCAACGGGCTCAACGCCACCTGCTACTGTTTCGACGGCAGGTGCCAGGGTCTCGACGACAAGTGCCGCGGTCTCGACGACACTGGACGCACTTACAGCCGCTTTGCCTGCATCCAACCGCTCTTGCGGCTTGGCTGCTATGTCCGACTGTTCTTGCGGCTTGGCCGCCATGGCCTGTGGCGCCCGGCTTACAGGGGCCTGCGGCGTAACCGCACCAGGTGCCGTCGGGCTGGCGTCTGACACGGTCGGCGCAGCCTGAGGAGCGGGCGCCAGCGCGGGTGACACTTCTGCCTTTGATTTCAGAGCGCCTGACGCGGCGGCGCCTGTTTCGCCGGCGGCATCCAGCGCTTTGCCGGCACTCAATAGCCGCTGCAGGACGTCCAGGTGCGCGACCTCCAGCTCCTTGAGCAACCGATCCATTTCGAATGGGCTCATGGACGTGGTCGTCAGGCCTTCACGCAACCCTTTCAGCAAGCCCGGAATCATCTGCACCAGGCGTCGACGGGCGTTACGCTCCGGTGGCGGACAGACACTCCAGATCAGGTCGTGGGCGAGATTCAGTGCCTGGGCCCATTCTGCACTGGTCACGCCATGCTTGAGATGCTGCAGCACCATCAGGTCGCTCCAGCCATCCCGCAACAGTTTCAGAACGGCCTCTGGTACACGGTGGCCAGCCAATGCCTCGTTCAGAGCATCCTGGACATCACGCCGCGCGCCTTCGGATTTAGCGCGTCCTTCCTCGGCATCCCGGATACGCTGTTCGACCAGCTGGCCGCGACGTTGCTCGGTTTCCACAAAGCGCTGGAAGTCCGCCAGGACGTCCTCAAGCACCTGCAGGTCAGCCTCGAAGTCCTGGGTCAAACGTTCGACCACCGCTTCAATCCGCTCACGCAGAGGGTCGCGCTCACCCGTTGCCTTTTCGTTCCAGCCAATGGCGGCCGTCGCCAATTCGTTCAACAGGCGCCGGGCCGGATGGCCGCGCTTGCTGAAGAAGGTTTTATCCAGCACAGCCACCTTCAGCATTGGAATCTGCAACCGCGCAATCAGCGCCTTCATGGCGACGGGCAACTGACGGTCATCCAGAATGAACTCAAACAGCATGGCGACCAGGTTGATCACATCATCGTCAACCGGATTCACCCGTCCCTGACGCCCTGCCTGCTGAAGCAGACTAGGCAGCAGGCTGCGATAATCAATGAGCCCGCCGTTATTCTGGGAATGGTCCGTCAGATCCTGCCGGTGCTGAGCCTGGGACAACAGGTACAACAGATCGCCCTGACTCAATACGGGCAGAGCGCCTTGATTGGCGCCCGCCGCACCCATGGCAAAGCCGCCAGCCGCGCCTCGGCCCATGGGCGTCAGCGTCGGGATCCGGCCTTCAACACGCTGCTCGGCCAACAGTTCGCGCAAGGCGCCAAAGACTTCCGCCTCTTCGACCTGCACAGCCGACATGCCATCGTCCCGCGCAGCACCGCTCAATCCCGCACTACCTTGAACCCGACTGGCACCAGCGGGTCGTACAGGCTTGGTCGCCGCCTTGAGATCAGGCATCACGCCCTGTTCCACCAAGAGCGCGTTAGCCGCCTGATACAGCTCCTGCAGGCCACTCAGGGTGAACTTCTCAAACAACTTGAGTAACACGAGCTTGGCGCGTATGTCGGCCGTCAGCTCTTCGCAGGACGCCCGGAAGGCCACGCAGAGTACCCGTGGGCCCAATGGATTGCTTGCATCCGTCACCGCCACGGGGCGCATCAGACAATCCATGCGCAGGGTCAGGTGTTGCAGTTCTCGCCCCTGCTGGCTGCTGGCCCGGCTGACCATGCTGTCAATGGCAACCCGCTCCTCCAGCTCGTCGTTCTGCACCAGATCCAGCGTTTCGAAATCGACTACGGTCTCTACCCGCGCTTCGACACGCTCGCGCGGTAACTCGGCAAAGGCCCGGGCCACACCCTGCAGGAAAGTCATCTCGATTTGTTTGCGCTTGAGACGAACCTCGCGCATGGCGTCAAAATACAGGGATTGGTCGCTATTGGAGCCTGCCCGATCAGCCAGCTCGAACAGGGCATCGTCGGCACTGTCGAACATCCGCCCCAGCAGCGCCTTGAGCCTTTCGGTGCTGGTGTCGCGCAGCCTGATCAGTGGCAGCGGCAAATGAGGCTGCACCTCAGTTCCGCGCCCCGGATTCAAGTGAACGATATTCGAATTGCTCTTCATGGCTCCTGATACTCCGAACCTGGGTTTTCTGCCAGACCGTGCCGGACTGACCTTGACCACCTCCGGCACATAGTGACAATTTTTTGTAACGTAGGCTGAGTATAGAACGTCAACAATCCGTTCCCTGTCACAATTTGTTAGCGCGCGACAGAGTTCACAACCTGGCCCCGAACCGGATGCTGGTACGCTTGCAGCAAATGGCCGCTGGTCTTTTCAAGCCGTCGCGATCCCTGTAAGTTAGGACCTCATTCGCGCTGGCCCACACTTCACTACCGTCCGCGACCCTACCAGTATTGATGTCATTAGTTCACTGGCAATCAGAGTTCACGGGCAGCACGGGGCCATTGACGACAAAAGTTCATTAACGAAAAGCGTCTTCGACCGCAAGCAGGCTTCGAGCCGGGAACAGATCACGAGATTTCATGAGCGAGTCCGAGCCTCCCCACCACACCCGCAAGACCGGGCGCCTGATGCTGATCATCGCCTGGGTTGTCGGCATCTTGCTGCTGACCCAGATGTTCGGCAACTGGGAGCGCCGCCAGCAGAACCCCAATCAGTCGCCACTGTCCCAGCGTACGGTGGACGGACGCATGGAAGTCGCGCTGCACCGAAACCGCCAAGGGCATTATCTGTCCCAGGGCCAGATTAACGGCGAGCCCGTGACCTTTTTACTCGATACTGGGGCAACCGACATCGTGATTCCCGCCGGGCGCGCGCGGGAGCTCCAGCTGAAGCGTTTGGGCAGAGGCTATGCGGCGACTGCCAATGGGATGGTGGAAATAGAGCGTACCGAACTGGAAAGCGTTAGCATCGGCGATATCATCCTTTATAATGTGCCCGCCAGCATTAACCCCGGCATGCGCGATGAGGACGACATTCTCCTGGGCATGAGTGCCCTGCGACAGCTGGATTT
>CAYXVO010000040.1:0-12396 GCA_964467875.1 uncultured Pseudomonadales bacterium
AATCTGGGTGAGCCTGGTGCTCGCCACCTTGGTCCCTTCGCTTTCAGTAGCTGAAGTAGCGCCAGGCAACCCGGCCCCGACCACGAATGAAGCGGCTTTTGTCGGTGAGACGGCGATTACCACGGCCCACGGCTTTGCACTTCACGTCGACCTCAAGTACCCGGCGGACTTTACCCACTTCGATTACGTCAATCCCGACGCCGAAAAAGGCGGCCGCGTGCGACTCATGGGACATGGAACCTTTGACTCGCTCAACCCCTACATCCTCAAAGGCACCTCACCCACCGGCACGCCTGGGTTCTATATTTATGGGATCAATGAACTCAACGAAACACTGCTGGTCGGCACCGAGGCCGCCAGCCACACCGGAGATGAGCCACAGTCCGCTTATGGGCTGCTCGCCGCGAGCGTTGAATATCCAAACGATCTTCAATGGGTGATCTTCAACCTCCGGCCCGAGGCACGGTTTCATGATGGCCACGCGCTGGACGCAGGAGATGTGGTTTTTTCCTATCAGATTCTGCGCGACCAGGGACACCCCCGCTTTAAACAGCAACTGGCCGGTGTCAGGCACGTCGAGGCACTGACGCCACACCGTGTGAAGGTGACCTTTCACCAACCAGACTCCGGTTCGGACCTGTTGCGCTTTGGCGAACTGCCCATTCTCCCGGAGCATTACTGGGCCGGGCGAAAGTTCGAGCAAACCACCCTGGAGCCGCCCCTGCTAAGCGGTCCCTATCGTGTCGCCAAAGCCGACAACGGCCGCTCCATCACCTTCGCGCGGGTGCCTGACTATTGGGGGCACGCTCTACCCACACATCAGGGGCGCTTTAACTTCGATGAGGTTCGCTTCGACTTTTACCGGGACCTGACGGTCGCTTTTGAGGCCTTCAAGGGTAACCAGTTTGATGTCTATGTGGATTACACCGCCAAGAACTGGGCGGAGGGTTACAATTTCCCTGCTGTCAGCTCTGGCCGGGTGCATAAAGCCGAGATTCCCCACCGCTTACCCGCAGCAACCCAGGCACTATTCTTCAACACCCGACGTGCGACATTTCAGGACATCCGGGTGCGAGAGGCGCTGGCGGAGCTGTTTGATTTTGAGTGGACCAACAAGACCCTGTTCCATGGCGCCTATCGTCGCATAGAGTCCTATTTTCCCAATTCCGATTTCGCCGCAACCGCACTGCCCAGTGAGGCAGAGCTCGGTTTGCTGGCCCCCTTCCGCGCCCAACTCCCGCAAGAGCTGTTCACGCAGCCATTTCACCTCTCCAAGACCGATGGCAGTGGCAACCTTCGCCCGCAAATGCGGAAAGCCCATCAACTTCTAATGGAAGCAGGCTGGGTACTTAAAGATGGCCAGCTACGACACAAAGACTCGGGCAGGCGATTTGAATTTGAAATCCTCATGCAGCAACAGGGCCTGGAACGGGTGTGGCTGCCCTTTGTGCAAAACCTCAAACGCCTCGGCATCGATGCCCAGTTACGACTGGTGGACAGCGCCCAGTATAAGATGCGGCTGGATCAGTTCGATTTTGACGTGCTGACGTTCGTGCTGCCCCAAAGCCTGTCTCCGGGCCACGAACTGCGGGAATACTTTCATTCCGAATCCGCCGCCATGCCGGGCAGCCGCAACTACGCGGGGGTGAGCCATCCGGTGGTGGATGCCTTGGTGACCCGAGTGCCTCAGGCAAAAACGCGGGAGGATCTCACCAATCTGGTCCGGGCTCTTGATCGCGTGCTACTCTGGCAACACTATATGATCCCGAATTGGCACATCGACCGGTACCGTGTGGCCTGGTGGAACCATTTCTCCCGGCCTTCTGTCCAACCGGCATACAGTCTGGGCTTCGAGAACTGGTGGGTGCCCGCAAAATCGCCCTGAGCCTTCAACTGCGCACAGGCTGATGACGGACCGCCCCGGCGAAGCATCTACTGTAAAACTGTAGCGAAGGTGCAGCTGGCCGCGCGCTCAAATAAGCGCTCAAATAAGAGAGTCGAATTCTCGTGTGTGTTCAGCAAGTCAGACACTCATCGAGATTGTGAATAAGGTAAACGCTTCTATGTCCTTGATGCTGAAAAATCTGGTTGCCGCGACGGGCAAACGCTCCGTGTTCGCCCTGGCTGGCTGGCTGATGATCGCTGGAGATATGTCATCAACCCTGGCAGCGGAAACAGCCTCCACATCCACCACCGGAACACCCCGGCATGGCGTGGCCATGCATGGTGAGCCCAAGTATCCGGACAGCTTCCAGCACTTCGACTATGCCAATCCGGTGGCTCCCAAAGGCGGACGTATTCGCCTCGCCGTGGTGGGAGATAACTTCGACAGCTTTAACCCCTTCGTACTCAAGGGGGTGTCCGCCGCCGGTGTGTTCACCTATCTATACGACACACTGACGCGCCAGTCAGGCGACGAGGCGTTTTCCGAGTATGGCCTGATCGCGGAACGCATTGCCATGCCAGCGGATCGCTCCTCCGTCACCTTTTATCTGAACACGCGGGCAAAGTTTCATGACGGCCATCCCATCACTGCGGAAGACGTTGCCTACACCTTTAAACTGCTCACCGAACACGAAATGGCACAACCCTTCTATCGGGCCTATTGGGGGGACGTGAAGGAAATCAAACAGATCGACAGTCACACCGTTCAGTTTGTCTTCAAGAACAGTGAGAATCGCGAGCTCCCGCTGATTCTTGGCCAAATGCCGGTACTCCCCAAACACTGGTGGGAAAAGCGCGACTTCGGCAAAGCCTCTCTCGAAGTGCCCGTTGGCAGTGGTCCGTACCGAGTCAAAAGCCTCGATCCCGGTCGCTCCGTGACCTGGGAGCGGGTTCAAGATTATTGGGCCAAGGATCTGCCGGTCAACAAAGGCTCTTATAACTTCGACCAGATTGTGTACGACTACTACAAGGACAATACGGTCGCGTTGGAGGCCTTCTAGGCCGGCCAGTATGATCTGCGCGTGGAGAACACCGCCAAGAACTGGGCGACCCTCTACACGGGTGAAAAGTTCGATCAGGGAATCATCAAAAAGGAAGAGATCGCGCATGAAATGCCGGTTGGTATGCAGGCATTTCTATACAACACGCGCCGCCCGGTGTTTAGCGACCCACTGGTGCGTGAAGCGTTGGCCTACGCGTTTGACTATGAATGGACCAATGCCAACCTGTTCTACGGCGCCTACCAGCGGACCGACAGTTATTTCGAGAACTCGGAACTGGGCGCTTCGGGCCTGCCCACTGCCGCAGAACTGGAAATCCTGACGCCCTTCAAGGATCAGCTTTCCGCCAAGGTGTTTACCAAAGCCTATCAGCCGCCCACCACCGATACCAAGGGCGGGCTGCGTGAGAATCTTGCTTTGGCCCATGACAAACTGAAGCAGGCTGGCTGGGAGTTTCGCAACAATCGCCTGGTTAACAGCAAAACCGGCAAGCCCCTTGAGTTCGAGATCCTGTTGGTGCAAAAAGATTTTGAACGGATCGTTCAACCCTTCGTTCGCAACCTGAGTCGTCTCGGGGTGACCGCCACGCCACGCCTGGTCGACACCAGCCAATACATTAACCGGATCCGGGACTTCAATTACGATATGGTGATCATGACGCTTGGCCAGTCTGACTCACCAGGCAATGAACAGCGTGATTACTGGTATTCCAGCAATGCCGACATTAAAGGCTCACGCAACTACATGGGAGTGCAAAGCCCGGTCGTGGATAAGCTGGTTGATCTTGTGATCAGTGCGCCGGACAGGGAGTCTCTAATCAATCGAACACGGGCATTGGACCGTGTACTGTTGGCGGGATATTACGTCATTCCCCAGTGGCATAACCGGACCACGCGGGTTGCCTATTGGGACCGATTCCTCCACCCGCAGGTAGCACCTAAAATGGGCATCGATCTTGATACCTGGTGGGTCAAGCCCTGAGGACCGTTGCCAGAAAACGGTGGTCGTCTTGCGTGGCGACCATCGGCACCACATTTCATACACCAGACGCCTATTACTCACCTAATTCAGACTAAGGAAAGCGACCGGCCTCATGGGTGTTTACATACTTCGCCGACTGTTGCTGATTATCCCGACCCTGTTCGGCATCATGCTGATCAACTTTTTGATCATCCAGGCCGCACCTGGCGGTCCTGTCGAACAAACCTTGGCAAAGCTGCAGGGGATTGATTCCGACGTTCAAAGTCGGCTCGGTAACTCGCAGATCGAGGCGCGGGTGGAAACCCGTTCGGAGTTTCAGTATCGGGGCGCCCAGGGCCTGGATCCCGAACTGATTCAACGGATCGAACGCCTCTATGGGTTCGACAAGCCCGTGAGTTAACGTTTCTGGATCATGCTCAAAAGCTATGCCACCTTCGATTTCGGCAACAGCTTTTTCCGTGACCGCAGCGTCGTGGATCTGATCCTTGAAAAACTCCCGGTGTCCATATCCCTGGGCCTGTGGTCAACCCTGATCATGTATCTGGTCTCCATTCCGCTCGGCATCCGCAAGGCCGTCAGGGACGGAACCCGCTTTGATGTCTGGACCAGCAGCCTGATCGTCGTGGGCTACGCGATTCCTGGGTTCCTGTTCGCCATCCTGCTCATCGTCTTTTTCGCCGGCGGTACCTATTTCGACTGGTTTCCCCTGCGCGGTCTCACGTCGCCCAACTGGAACGATCTGTCCCTAGGTGGCAAGGTCGCCGACTACTTCTGGCACCTCGCATTACCCACCCTGGCCAATGTCATCGGCGGGTTCGCCACGCTCACCATTCTGACCAAAAATTCGTTTCTCGACGAGATCAACAAGCAATACGTCACCACCGCCCGCGCCAAAGGTCTGGACGAGAAGCAGGTTCTCTATGGCCATGTCTTTCGTAACGCCATGCTGATCATCATTGCCGGCATGCCCGCCGCGCTGGTGGCGCTGTTTTTTACCGGGTCTCTGCTGATCGAAGTGATTTTCTCCCTGGACGGCCTGGGTCTACTGGGCTTTGAAGCCACCATTAACCGGGATTATCCGGTGGTATTTGGCACGCTCTATATCTTTACCCTCATGGGTCTCATCCTGAAGCTGATCAGCGACATCACCTACGTGCTGGTCGACCCCCGGATCGACTTTGAAAGCCGGGAGGGTTGAGATGAAACTGCTGCCAACACCGCGCTTTCTCCAAACGCCGATCAATCAACGCCGCCTGCAAAATTTCCGCGACAACCGACGCGGCTTCTGGTCATTGTGGATCTTTCTTCTGCTCTTCATTTTGAGCCTGCTCGGTGAACTGATCGCCAACGATAAGCCGCTAGTGGTGTCCTATCAGGACCGCCTGTACTTTCCCGTCTTTAAGATCTACTCAGACAAGGAGTTCGGGGGCTTTCTGCCCACCGAGGCGGACTATCGCGACACCTTCATTCGCGAGGAAATCGAGGCCAACGGCTGGATTCTCTGGCCCCTTATTCCTTACCACTACAACACCATCAACCGTAACCTCGATGTGCCCGCACCCGCGCCGCCCTCGGCGGAAAACTGGCTTGGCACCGATGACCAGGCACGAGACGTAACTGCGCGCCTGATCTACGGGTTTCGAATATCCGTCTTGTTCGGCCTGGTGCTGACGTTTGCCAGCAGCATCATCGGTGTGATCGTGGGCGCTTTCCAGGGGTTTTACGGTGGGCGCATTGATCTCTACGGCCAACGATTCATCGAGATCTGGTCGGGCTTGCCGGTCTTGTATCTGCTGATCATCCTGTCGAGCTTTGTCCAGCCCAACTTCTGGTGGCTGCTGGGTATCATGCTGCTCTTCAGCTGGATGGCACTGGTGGATGTGGTTCGCGCCGAGTTTCTGCGGGCTCGCAACTTTGAGTATGTGAGGGCGGCGCGCGCCATGGGGGCTTCCAATCGGCTGATTATGTTCCGCCACATGCTGCCAAATGCCATGGTCGCGACCTTGACCTTTATGCCGTTTATTCTGACTGGCGCCATTACCACCCTGACCTCGCTGGATTTTCTGGGTTTTGGCCTGCCCATTGGATCGCCATCACTGGGTGAGCTGATTGCCCAGGCCAAATCCAATCTGCATGCGCCCTGGCTGGGGATCTCGGTGTTCATCACCCTGTCATTGATGCTGACCTTGTTGATCTTTATTGGAGAGGCCGTCCGCGATGCCTTCGACCCCCGCAAACTCTGATATCCAGGACGCGCCACCCTTGCTCCGCGTGACGGATCTGGCGGTGAGCTTTCATCATCAGGGCTCGATTGTCCCGGCCGTGCAATCCGTCTCCTTCGATCTCTATAAGAACCAGACGTTAGCTCTTGTGGGCGAGAGTGGCTCCGGTAAATCCGTCACGGCCCTCTCCATCCTTCGGCTGCTACCTTATCCGAAAGCGTCCCATCCGAGTGGGCGCATCGAGTTCGACGGTCAGGATCTACTGACGGTACCGGAGCCAGTCCTGCGTCAGATCCGTGGGGCTCGCATCAGCATGATTTTTCAGGAGCCAATGACATCGCTCAATCCGCTGCACAACATTCAGCGACAGATCTCCGAGACCCTGGTGCTACATCGACGCATGACACCCCAAGCGTCCCGCGCACGGGTCATCGAACTCTTGGAACTGGTGGGTATTCCCGAGCCGGAAAAGCGCCTGGCAAGCTATCCCCATGAATTGTCCGGCGGTCAGAAGCAACGAGTGATGATCGCCATGGCGCTCGCCAACGAACCGGACCTGCTCATCGCTGATGAGCCGACCACCGCGCTGGATGTAACCGTTCAAAAGCAGGTGCTTGAACTCATCAAGTCATTACAGCATCGCTTGGGCATGGCGGTTCTTCTCATCACCCACGACTTGGGCATCGTGCGTCACTATGCCGATCAGGTGGTCGTGATGCACCAGGGGCGTGAGGTCGAGTCCGGCCCCTGTGAGCAGATTTTCAGTGCACCCCAGGATGCGTATACCCGCACCCTGCTCAACAGTGATCCGTCCGGTTTCGCACCACCCTGCCCCGAGGCCGCGCCGGTCATTTTGCGTACGCGGGATTTGCGGATCTGGTTTCCACTCAAGAAAAATTTTTTTGGTAAGCCCACCGAGTACGTGAAAGCCGCCGAGGACATCAGCCTGGAACTTCGTCGAGGGGAAACCCTGGGCGTTGTTGGTGAGAGCGGTAGCGGCAAGACCACGATCGGCCTGGCCCTGCTCAAGCTTATTGGCAGTCAGGGCGAGATCGAGTTGCTCGACCAACCGGTGCACCAGCTCGACCAACAGGGGTTTCGTCCCCTGCGACGCCGGATTCAAATTGTGTTCCAGGATCCGTTTGGCAGTCTGAGCCCACGGATGTCCATCGGCCAGATCATTGCCGAGGGCCTGGAGATTCACAACATCGGCACCGTCGCCGAGCGCGAACAGATGGTCATCGATGTGCTGCGTGAAGTCGAACTGGACCCGGATACCCGCCACCGCTATCCCCACGAGTTTTCCGGTGGTCAACGTCAGCGCATTGCCGTGGCGCGCGCACTGGTGCTCAAGCCTGACATCATCATCCTCGACGAGCCAACTTCGGCGCTTGACCGCACGGTTCAGGTCCAGGTGGTGGATCTGTTACGCAATCTGCAACGAAAATTTCAGCTCAGCTATGTCTTCATTAGCCACGATCTGGCGGTGGTCCGTGCCCTAAGTCACCGGGTACTGGTCATGCACCGGGGTCGGGTGGTAGAGTCCGGGACCACCGAGGAGATTTTCCAATCGCCACAACAGGCTTACACCCGCGAATTGATCGATGCCGCCTTCTTTTACGGCACCGAGGCGCGGCGCTCGGCTTCCTGACTAGTTTGAACAGACGCAGTTGACGTGGCATTGACTGCGTCAAGGCACTCCGATAGAGGATCCGCTATGGAACATTCCCAAGATTCAACACCCAGAGGTCTCTTGGCCGGCAAGCGCGCACTCATTGTGGGCGTTGCCAGCAAACTATCCATTGCCAAAGGCATTGCCGATGCCTTCCATCGGGAAGGCGCTGAAATCGCCCTAACCTACCAAAACGACAAACTTCGCTCCCGCGTAGAAGAGTTCGCACGGCAGTACGGCTCCGATCTGACCTTTCCCTGCGATGTTGCCAGCGACGAAGAGATTACCCGGGTCTTCAGCGAACTGGGCAAGCATTGGGATGGTCTCGACATACTGGTGCATGCGGTTGGATTTGCACCAGCTAATGAACTGGATGGCAACTTCGTTGATGTGAGCACCCGCGAAGGCTTTCGTATCGCTCACGATATCAGCGCCTACAGCTTTGTCGCTCTGGCCAAAGGCGCACGCCAATTGATGAGTGGACGCAATGGATCGCTTCTGACGCTTAGCTATCTGGGCGCAGAGCGCACCCTGCCTAACTACAACGTCATGGGGCTGGCCAAGGCCAGCCTGGAAGCAGGCGTGCGCTACATGGCCACCAGCCTGGGCCCGGAAGGCACACGCGTAAACGCCATTTCCGCCGGCCCGATCCGGACCCTCGCCGCCTCGGGCATCAAAAGCTTCCGCAAGATGTTGGCCGAGAACGAAAAACGTACGCCGCTGCGGCGAAATGTCACCATCGACGAAGTGGGCAACGCGGCTACCTTTCTCTGTTCCGATTGGGCCAGTGGCATCAGTGGCGAGATTCTTTATGTGGATGGTGGATTCAACATCACCGGCATGGGCGCACTCGAAACAGAGTCGGAATAGCGGCGCCAACCCGACAGCAGGCCAAAGTCAGCGACCAGGCGCGATGGAGACTGCGAAAGCGGTACTGTTTCACTGTAACAGTATGTAAAAACCGGTAAGGTTTCGGGCATTCTTCTGTGTTCAGCTACCATTGGAGCACCTCCATGCCTGTTTGCTTAACGATGCTGCGCCATCTTGCAGTCCTGTTTGTTCTGCTCGCGTCGCTAAGTGGCTGTACCGCCATCACCCAGACCATGAAGGCGACGTCCTCTTTGATGAACTTCTATGGCGTGGTCGACATGCCCATGAAGGAACTAGAGAAGCGTTACCTGAACGAGGAATCGGAATGGATGGAAGTCGATGGCGTACGCATCCATTACCGGGACCAGGGCGAAGGCCCTGCGATTGTGCTCGTCCATGGTGTAATGTCCTCCCTCCATACCTGGGATGGCTGGACCGAAGAACTCAGCAAGAACTTCCGGGTGATTTCCCTCGATGTGCCGGGTTTCGGCATGACAGGCGCGCTACCGGAAGACCCGCTGGATCTGAGCCCAAACGGCATCCATCGAATGATCGCGGAATATGTACCCGCCATTGGTAATCCCGGCCCATCCGCAAAGTCTGTTCCCAAGCACACCTTCAGCGAAGAGACATTGCTTTCGCTCTTCTCCAAGTTCATCGACCGCCTGGAACTGGACAGATTCTCCATTGCCGGCAACTCCCTGGGCGGTTATATGGCGGCGACCTACGCCGCCGACAACCCAGGTCGCGTGGAGAAACTGATTCTCCTGGCACCCATTGGCTATCCCCAGGACACTCCCTGGATTTTCGACTTTGCCACTTTGCCCGTGATCAGCACGATTGGGCGCTACGCTTCGCCCCCTCTGTTCGTTACCCTCAACGTGCGTGAGGTGTATGGAGATCCAGCGCGACTGAGCCGCGCGAACCTGGAGCGTTACATCCATCTGTCCCAGCGTGCTGGCGCCAAATCCGCTTACATCGATACGATGATGCTACTCAAGGCGCGCAGCAATGATGACCGCCCACTACCGTTTCACAAGATCCAGGCACCTACACTGCTGATGTGGGGCGAGCTGGATCGTTGGGTCCCGCTTGAACTGGCCACCCATTGGCAGAACGATATCCGCAACGTGCAACTTATTACCTATCCCGATGCCGGCCACGTTCCCATGGAGGAAATACCCGACCAAACCGTTGCCGACGCCGTACTGTTCTTGGGGGAATTTCAAGCGCAGACGCCGTCTTCATCAGTCCGGGAACGAGCCCGCTCAGTGGATGAACTGCGCTCTATTCTGGAGGCGCCGGACGCGTCATCCAGTCAACCGAGGCCAGCAAGCATGTCACAGCCAACTGAGCCTGCTCCACAATCATCCGATGACCTGTTGCTGGAGGATATGGCGCCGCTCGAATTGTAGCGTCTCTTTGGTGGCGTACAGTCAAAGTCGTTCCCGGACCGGAGCGTCGCGCCAACGTACGCTCCGGTCCTGGAAGGGGATGACGGAGAATGTGTTAGGGAGGGGCGTCAGATCGAACGGGCGGGAAAGCGTTTCCACTCGATGATCGAAGTTTGCTCAGATTCATACAGCTGGAATCCGATAATAAACCAATCGGAACGCTCGCCCGGCTTCACCCAACGCACCTCTCCGCTCAGGCAGTAGCGCTCGGACTCATCCACTTCCACGTACAGTGGCAGGATGCTGCCGACCACCAAGGGTTGCGCCATCGCCACCTGAACGCCGCTGGCGGACAGGTCCAGCACCTCACAGGGCACAACTTCCGCCCCTTCCTGCTCACCCGGCAAACTCGATACTACTTCCACGTACAACCGCGCATCACGGTTCAGTCGAAAATCCAGGCGACGCTCGTCGCAATCCCGGTGTGATTCACTCATTACCTAACCTCTTGCCGTCGCACACCGAAGCGGCGATCTGGTACAGCATTCTAATGATTGGTGGACGTTCTGGGTCTAGTGGTCGGAACGGCCAGTTCGCTGCCTGCGTCGGTTAACTATTGCCCTTACCACGTATGGAGCCTACAACCCGGGCCAGGCGCTGATCAAAATCCCGCCCCTCATCGACGATTCGCGCACTACCGTCCACGATGCGCTCCACCAATTCATCCCGCTTGAAGTCGCCAATGCGTAGCCCCAGACGATCGACGAACATCAGCTTATCGGAGGCGTTGATCCTGACCGCTAGCTTGGCGCGCTTGCGGTCCTCGCCATCGATCAATTCGATCCATCCGCCCAAGGTCATTCGGTCCAGTGACTCTCGAGCTAACTGTCGTACCTGCAACCGGCGCGTCGCTTCCGCCTCCATCTCGGCCTGGGCCGCGGCCTCCTGGGCGCGAAGCCGTTCCTCCTCATAGCGCCTCGCTGCTTCCTCCTGCGCCTTTTGAATCCGTATGGCTTCCGCCTCGGCCTTCTGCCGCGCCGCTTCCCGTGCAGCCTCCTGCATGCGCTCGCGTGCCTCCTCCCGCTGCCGTACAGACTCGCGCTGCTTGGCCTGAAGCGCGTGGATTCCCAGGATACGCTGGGCGATGCTCGCCAACATCTCATCCATCACCGTCTGAACCTGAAATGGTTGCAGCGCTTGCTGCTTGAGCTCCCGGCTCACGTCAGTCCAGGGTTGGGCCGACACCTTTCGACCCAAGTAATTCACCCACACCACGGCCTCCTGGTATGGCAGGTAGGCCAAGCATTTTTGCCGTACGCCGGTTTCCCGATGAAGGTACCAGTTGCCAACCAGACCATAGCCCTGATCGGTCGAGAGATCCGTTCGTACGGCAAAGTCCGGATGCTGGGAAAGCGGTTGAACCTGGTCCAGTTGAACGGCCAGCCCCTTCACACGCCGCATCAGCAGCTCTTGCAGGTTGCTAAGCCAGGGCTCCGACTCTTGCGGATTATGCTTGAAAGTGATCAGGCCCTTGGCCAGTTCATCAACCAGATGCGCGGCAACCGGATAAAGCCTTTGCTTGGCCTGCGCATCCGCGTGTTCCTGCATGGCCCACACCAGGGTTTCCGCCAGTTTGGCGTAACGAATCCAGTTCTCCCCCTGAACCCCTTCTTCCAGCAACCATAATTGCATGGAGTCGCGCCAGGGTCCCTTGAGAAAATCTCCCACGGCGCCAGGTATGGAGAACTGGCGAAGGAGCGCGTTAAGACGGTGATTAACCAACTCGCGGTAATACCAGACCCGGTCGCCGCCGGATTCTGCGTCGCGCAGCCGCTTCTCCAGGATCTGCACGCGCCCATTTTCTTTTTCGATGAGTTGCTGGGTATCTTCAAAGTGACGCCAGAATGCGTCCTTCTCAGGAATCCCGGAGCCAGTAAAGGTGGCACTGATGGATCCCAGATGGTCAAACCAGTCCCGGCCAGCCCGGCCGAGCTCTCCGTACCAGCCAACGCCGTGCTGTTCAATTGCCCGGAGTAAGCGTCGCAGCGGGTGTTGGGACTGACCCACAATGGCATCGGCATCGGTCGCAATGGCCGCGATCAGCCCCCACTGCCATTGCCCGAGAAGTTCCAGGAGTTGAGCATCAAGAGACAGGCGTTGCTGCCAACCGGACACCACCCGCTCTGCAAAGTAAAGACGGTTAAGCCCGCAACGGGACAACGAGCCATGATCCCGTGCGTACTGCTGAATGCATTCGGCCGCAGTCCCGGTGGCTACTCCGGTCTGGACGCGCCACTGCATCAAGCCGTTGA
>CAYXVO010000041.1:0-12383 GCA_964467875.1 uncultured Pseudomonadales bacterium
GGAGCTAGCCGGTCACCACCTCAGCTTCCAGCGGATACACCCCATCCTCGTCATGCACTTCCTTGCCATTGAGTGGCGGGTTGAACACGCACGCCAGGATCATGTCTTCCTTGCCGCCGCGCAGCAGGTGTTTGTCGTGCTTGTCGAGCACGTAGAGGGTGCCGGGGCGGATCTGGTAGACCTGGTTGTCGTCCAGAGTTTCGATCTCGCCATCGCCGCTGATGCAGTACACCGATTCCAGATGATTCTGGTAGTGAATCGGGGTTTCGGTGTTGGCGTAGATGGTGGTGATGTGAAAGGAGAAGCCCATGTTGTCGTTCTTGAGCAGCATGCGCGTGCTCTCCCAGGTCTTGGTGACGACGCGACGGTCGGACTTCTGCGCTTCTTCGAGTGTTCTAACAATCATCTGAATTCCTCGGATACTGCTTGTCGAATTGATTAAGACGCTGCCTGCACGTTATCGCCTTCAAGGACGTCGGCGATGGATTCCTCAATGATGGCCAGGCCACGCTTGAGGTCCGCTTCCGACGTGGTCAGGGGCGCCAGGATCTTCACCACCTGGCCGTCGGCGCCGCTGGTCTCGATTACCAGGCCGCGCTCGAAGCACAGGGCGGTAATGGCGCCGGCCAGATCACCGCTCTTGCACTCAAGCCCGCGCATCATGCCGCGACCCTTGGGGCGCAGCAGGCCAGCGGCGTGCTTGCCGGCGATACGCTTGAGTCCCTGGGCCAGCAGGTCGCCCTTGGCGCGCACTTCGGCGGCGAAGCTGTCGTCCTTCCAGTAGGTGTCCAGGGCTTTCTTGGCGGTGGTGAAGGCGTGGTTGTTGCCCCGGAAGGTGCCGTTGTGCTCGCCCGGCTTCCAGATGTCCAGCTCCTTGCGGAACAGGGTCAGGGCGAAGGGCAGGCCATAGCCGCTGAGCGACTTGGACAGGGTAATAATGTCGGGCTGGATGCCGGCTTCCTCGAAGCTGAAGAAGCGGCCGGTACGGCCACAGCCGGCTTGGATGTCGTCGACGATCAGCAGTACGCCGTGCTTGCGGCAGACTTTCTCCAGGTTGCGCAGCCAGTCGGCGCTGGCCACGTTGAGGCCGCCTTCGCCCTGTACCGTCTCAACCAGCACCGCAGCGGGGAAGTCGTTGCCGCCGCTGCCGTCGGTAAGGATCTTGTCCAGGTACTTGGTGGTGTCTACGTCCTTGCCCAGGTAGCCGTCGAACGGCACGTGGGAGACGCCACTGAGGGCAATGCCGGCGCCTTCGCGGTAGTAGCGGTTGGCGGTGGCGGCAACCGCGCCCAGGGTGCAGCCGTGGAAGCCGTTGCTGAAGGCGATGATGTGGCTGCGACCGGTGACTTTGCGGGCAATCTTCATGGCCGCTTCCACCGCGTTGGTGCCGGTGGGGCCGGTGAACTGGGCAACGTAGTCACCCAGGCCGCGCGGGTCCAGGATCAGGTGTTGCAGGCTTTCCAGGAAGCCCTTCTTGGCCTGGGTGTGCATGTCCAGGCCGTGGGTGATGCCGTCTTCCTGGATGTAGGCCAGCAGCGCCTCCTTCATGATCGGGTTGTTATGGCCGTAGTTGAG
The DNA here is from genome assembly GCA_964467875.1 of uncultured Pseudomonadales bacterium. Taxonomy (GTDB): domain Bacteria; phylum Pseudomonadota; class Gammaproteobacteria; order Pseudomonadales; family Oleiphilaceae; genus JAEZAA01. Next base: position 1,576 of record CAYXVO010000041.1, read on the forward strand.
GGTGCCGGCACCGGCCAGGAAATCCAGGTACTGCTTGCCTTCACTGTCGTAGAGATGGGAGCCCTGCGCCTTGTGGAAGACCACGGGGAAAGAACGGCAGTAGCTGCGTACGCTGGATTCGGTTTCCGTAAAAATAGTCATTGGGGTGAACCTCCATGAGTGATCGGGCCAATGGTGAGAAGGGTTTCATCGTCGTGATGGCCGCCAAAGTGCGCGTCGCGTTCGTATTCGACCTGTTCGTCGATGCGGGCGCCGAGATCGCGGGCCAGGGAGCGGAACATGCCCCAGGATGCGTCGTTGTCCGGGGTGATGGTGGTTTTAAGGCGCCGCACGCGGCCGCACCCGGGGCGCTCCAAAATGGCGCGGATCATGTGCTTGGCCAGGCCCAGGCCGCGGGCGTCGGTATGAACGGCCACCTGCCAGATGAACAGCGTGTCTGGCTCGTTGGGGATTAGATAGCCCGAGACAAAGCCGAGTAGCTTGCTGTCGCGTTCTGCCGCCACACAGGTCTCGGCGAAGTGATGACACTGGAGCAGGTTGCAGTAGATCGAGTTGGGATCGAGCGGAGGGCAGGCCGCGATCAACTGATGCAGGGCAAAGCCATCCGCTTTGCAGGGCAGACGAAAGTGAATGTCTGCTTCCTGATTAGTGCCTGAATTTGGTACGTTGGAAGCGATGTTGCCAGTGGTCGAAAGAGCTGGTTTATACATATACATCGATCATCATTTGTGATTAATGATGCTTAGAGTACTAAACAATAGTTTGTCTGACAACCGACAGAATTGTACCTGTACGCCATGATATTCATGAAGATACGATTTATTCCAAGGCTTTAGCGGCTAAAAATTATTTATTCTTTCAATGAAAATAAGTGATCAATAAGGCTGGCTTGGAGGCTGCATTCGGGCGGTTTTGGCCGACGGGCGGGGACTGAAGGTCTGTCGAAATCCATCGGGTTTGGGGTGGAATCCTGCTGCACTTCCCGACCTGATTGGGTGCGGGATGCCGCGTCAGGCCTAACGTGACACTGGGGTTGGGCTATACTTGCGGGGCATGACGCTGGATGACCCAGCCTGTCGGGCAAAAATGTTCGTTTGCTGAGCGTCGGCAGAAAACCGATGTCTGTAGGGCGTCATGATGAACTGCAAGAGGATCTATGAGCAGTATTCCCCTTGAGTTGAACGGTGCCGGTTTGCCGAGGCGACCGTGGAATCAGACCGGCCTGGTGCTGATGCTGCTTGCACTGCCGTTAATGGCGTGGGTTGCCTGGTCAGGTCCGCGCCAATACGTGGAAATGGGCAATCTGCTGTTTCTCCACGCCGTACTTGAAACCTTCGCCGTGGTAGTTGCCAGCGCCACCTTCATGACCGGCTGGCATATCCATGACCGGAAACGCGCGGGCGCTTCGCTGGTGCTGGCCTGTGCCTTTCTGTCAGTGGCGTTGTTTGAACTGGCGCATCTGTTGTCCTATGCGGGAATGCCGGCTTTTGTGACCGCCAATTCCACCGACAAAGCGCTTGGTTTCTGGCTGGCATCGCGCCTGGTCGCGGCCGGCGCGTTACTCGCCTACGTGGCGATGCCAGCGGCGACCAGAATTTCCAAACATCTGCGGGTGCGTCTGCTGGGCGCCAACCTGACGCTGGTGCTGCTTGTGCTGGCACTGGTGCTGATTGCGCCGGCGTGGCTGCCCCGGACGTTCATTGAGGGCGAGGGGCCAACGGCGTTCAAGCTCGGGGTGCAAGGCATTTTCATTGTCCTGGATTTGATCACCCTGGCGCTGTTGTTCCAGAAGCGGCGGGAAATCCTGCATAGCGCCTCCATGACCATGCTGGCCCAGGCAGTTCTGTTTGCGCTGCTGAGCGATCTGTTCTTCCTGTTCTACCAGCACAGTGGCAGTCCCGCCAATGCCATCGGCCACTTCTACAAGATCATCATGTACGGGTTTCTCTATCGCGCCATGTTTCTGGAAAGCGTGCGCGCGCCCATCGAACGGCTGAACGATACCCAGGCCGAGCTGCAGAAGAGTGCCGAACGCTACGGTGCGCTGCTGGAGTCGGCGCCGGATGCGATTCTGGTGGCCGATCGCCACGGACGCATTCTCATGATCAATCAGTGTCTGGAGCGTCTGTTTGGCTATAGCCGCGAGGAGCTTCTGGGAAAGAACCTGGACATGCTCCTGCCAGAGGCCTACCGGGAGCGCCATCATCATGACCGGGTGAAATTTTTCCAGGTCCCGGAACAGCGTGGCATGTTGGCAAAGCCACGCCTGGAGGGTCTGCGAAAAGACGGCTCGCTGATCCCGCTCGACATCACCACCAGTATTCTGGAGGACGTGGCGGAGGGTCAGCAGGCGGTGGCATTCATTCGGGATGTGTCGCCCTGGCGTAAGCTGGAGGACGACCTCCGGCATCTGGCAACCCATGACACCCTGACCGGGCTTCCCAACCGCTCCCTGTTCCGTGACCGGCTGGATCAGGAGCTGGTGGTGGCGCGGCGCGAGAATCAGATGCTGGCGGTGATGCTGCTGGATCTGGATCACTTCAAGGTGGTCAACGACAGCCTCGGCCATGATTTCGGCGACCTGCTGCTGCAGGAAGTGGCCCAGCGCCTGGCCAGTTGTCTGCGCGCGGGCGATACCGTGGCGCGCCTGGGGGGCGATGAATTCGCCATTATCCTGCCGGCGGTGACCCAGGTTCACGACGTCACCACCATTGCCGAAAAGCTGTTCAGCCCGTTCGACGCGCCCCTGCTTTTGAACAACCGCGAGGTCCAGGTGGGCTTCAGTCTGGGGGTGAGCCTGTTTCCAGCGGATGGCAAAACCGTCGATGAGCTGCTGGCCGACGCCGACGCGGCCATGTATCACGCCAAGGCCGAAGGGCGGCGCTGTATCCGGTTTTTCACCGCGGAGCTCAACGACCGCGCCCAGGAAAACCTGCTGCTGCACACCCGGCTGCGCCAAGCGCTGGAGCGCGACGAGCTGGAGCTGTACTACCAGCCCCAGGTCGATCTCGTGACGGGTAAGGTGCGCGGGGTGGAAGCCCTGTTGCGCTGGCACGACGCGGAGTTGGGCAACGTGAGCCCGGTGCGGTTTATTCCGGTGGCGGAAGCCAGTGGCCTCATCATTCCCCTGGGTGATTGGGTTATCGCCAAGGCCTGTCGTCAGCTGAAGGAATGGCTGGATGCCGGACTGGAAGTGCGCATGGCGGTGAACCTGTCGGCACGCCAGTTTCGTCAGCGCGACCTGGTGGAGCGGGTGTCGGCGTTGTTGAAGGAAACCGGGATTCCGCCCCATCTGCTGGAGCTGGAAGTGACCGAGTCGGCGCTGATGGACGAGCCCGATACCGTGGCGGCGATGCTGAACGAACTTTCCGAGCTGGGTGTGCAACTGGCCATCGACGATTTCGGAACCGGCTATTCATCGCTTAGTTATCTGAAGATGTTTCCCCTCAACAAGCTGAAGATTGACCGCACCTTCGTGCGCGACGTACCGACGGATGCTAGCGACATGGTGATCGTCCGCGCCATCATCGGCCTGGCCACCAATCTGGGGCTGGAGCTGATCGCCGAGGGCGTGGAAACCCAGGGGCAGCTGGATTACCTGAGAGACAGCGGCTGTCATGAGTATCAGGGTTATTTCTTCAGCAAGCCGGTCCCGGCGGCGGAGTGCGCGGCGTATCTCCAGCGCAGTTCTTTGGCCTGACGCCCGGCCTAAAAGCAGATCCCGGCCTAAAGGCAGCCCCGGCCGCCTAGAACGGCCACCAGTCGATGGCATAACCGCCCACCAGCATCAGGGCGCCATACCGGGCGCCCTTACCGATGGCGACCAGCACCAGAAAGATCACCACATTGACGCGCATGATGCCGGCCACGAACGTCAGCGCGTCGCCCCCCACCGGCAACCAGGAAAACAGCAGGGTCCAGGCACCGTAATGGTTGAACTGACGTTGTGCCATGGCTAGGGGTTTCTGCTTGAAGGGAAACCAGCGCCGGTCCTGGTAATGCAGCAGGTAACGACCCAGCCACCAGTTCACCAGTGCGCCCAGGGTGTTGCCGGCGGTGGCGGACAACCACACCAAAATCGGCTTGTAGCCCTGGGTTAGCAGCGCGACGAACATGACCTCGGAATAAAGCGGGAGGATGGTGGCGGCGGCCAGTGAGGTCAGAAACAGCGTCAGGTAAGCCATGGGCGCGCGGTCAGTCCTCGTCTTGCATGAACAGTTCCAGGCGGGCGGCGTCACTCACCGCCACTACCGCCGGATGGCGCAGACGCCGTTCGGTGGAAATGGCGAAAAAGCGCTCCCGCACCTGAGAACTGTGGCCGATGGTTTCCACTGCATACTGGCGGCGAATCTCCGGCTCGATCACACTCGGCGCGATAAAGGCGCCGACGCCGGCCTGGCCGAATGCGGCCATCAGGGCGCTGTCCTCAAATTCGCCGGCAATCCGCGGGCGGATTTCCTGCTGATCCAGCCATTGCATCAGTGCGCCGTGCAGGGCGGTGCCGGTGGCCGGCACCAGCAGATCGCTGCCATGCAGTGACTGGGGAAATGTGTCGCGCAGACGGGCGGCCTGTTGCGGCGCGGCAAAGAAGGTGATGCTACATTCGCCCAGCAGGTGGTTGAAGGCCCGCACATTGTTGGCGGAGCCAATGGGCGTGTCGGCCAGCACCATGTCGAGCTTGTGCAGGGCGAGGTCCGCCAGCAGGGCATCAAGCTTGCCCTCACGGCAGACGATGCGCATCGGCTCCGGCAGGTGCAGGGCGGGTTCCAATAGGCGGTAGGCGATGAGTTTGGGGACGACGTCAACGATGCCCACGGCAAACTGGCGGGGCACGCCACTGTTGCGCCCCTTGATGGCATCATCCATCTCCGCCCCGAGCCGGAAGATATCATCGGCATATTGTAGGGCGAGACGCCCGCTGTCGGTCAGCACCAGGTTGCGTCCGGCTCGGTTGAACAACTTGGTACCGAGCGACTGCTCCAGCACGTTTAGCTGACCGCTGATGGTTTGCGGCGTGAGGTGGAGCAGCTCGCCGGCGCGCGCGATAGACCCGGCCCGGGCCACGGTCCAGAAGTAATACAGGTGGTTGTAGTTGACGCCTCTCACGGCTGGGATCGCTGTGGCATGATACGGGTCGGCGCGCGCGGCGCGGCTCCTTGATATTTCGCTGATGTTTCGGTTTTACCGATGATTCAATCAAAAACAATCGAATTATACTGAGCGTCGATTGGCGATACACTCGCCACAACTCAAAAAAGATCAAAGCTACATTGTCCCGGCACTTGGCCGGTATCATCTGCTTGTTGCGTGACACTGAAGAGGATTATATGAAACGCGTCTTCCTGTTTTTGATGACCAACCTGGCGATCATGGTGGTGCTGGGCATCACCGTGAGTGTGCTGGGCGTAAACCGCTTTTTCACGCAGCAGGGCCTCGATATGGGTGCCCTGTTTGTGTTTGCCGCCATCTTTGGCATGGGTGGCGCCTTTATCTCCCTGGCGATCTCGAAGTGGATGGCAAAGAAGTCCACCGGCGCCTATGTCATTGAACAACCCCGTAATCAAACCGAAGCTTGGCTGGTAAACACCGTGCGCTCACAAGCGGAGCGGGCCGGAATCGCCATGCCTGAAGTGGCAATTTTCCAGTCCCCCGAGCCCAATGCCTTCGCCACCGGCCCCAGCCGCAATAACTCCCTGGTGGCGGTGAGTACCGGTTTGCTGGAGCACATGAGCCGCGACGAAGTGGAAGCGGTGCTGGCCCACGAAGTCAGCCACGTGGCGAATGGCGACATGGTGACCCTGACTTTGATCCAGGGCGTGGTGAACACGTTTGTGATCGTCATCGCCAAGGTGGCCGGCTATGCGGTCGACCGGGCGCTGAATGGTAATAACAACAGCGAATATCAAGGGCCGGGCGTGGCTTACTGGGTGACCAGCATCGTGGCGGAAATCGCCCTGGGCTTCCTCGCCAGCATGATCGTGATGTGGTTCAGCCGCAAACGGGAATTCCGGGCCGACGCCGGTGGCGCTCATCTGGCCGGACGCGGCAGTATGATCGGTGCCCTGGAGCGCCTGCGCGCCGTGCAGGAGCCGTCTCATCTGCCATCGCAAATGACCGCGCTGGGCATCAAGGGCGGCGGCAGTGGCCTGGCCAAGCTGTTCATGTCCCACCCGCCGCTGGAAGAGCGCATTGCTGCCCTGCGGGCACAGACGCCTGATGTGCGTGTGTCTGGGAATCAGGCAACCTTCTAAGTTCTTAAGTCTGTAGAGTCCCTCTCCCCTCGTGGGAGAGGGAGTTAAAAAAGTAGCTTGCGAGATTTTTCTTCTACCCTGACTATCCCCTTAAACTGCCCCTTGCAAAAAATTCATATTTTCTCCTCTTAACCCCATCGACCCTGCCGCGCCACCTCGCTATCGTGAGCACAGATTTGTTGAAGCCTGCGTGCTTATTGGGCTGCGACGGATTCCCAGGTGTCATGGACGTCTGTGGATGTCCGCCAAACTTTTTGATCATTTGATGGTCAGACCCAGGCGGTCGTAGTAGCCACGATTCAGCGGTCATATCGCTGTGCTTTAATGAACGCAAACCGGAGAGCCTGATTCTCCACTCAGCCTGATTCTGTGTCTTGCTCCCTGAGGCGCGGACGAAGTAGGACGATTCGGATAACGCATGCGAATTCCTTTAAGCCTGATGCTGGTCACCACGCTGGTCCTGGCGGGCTGCGCTACCGCGCCGCCGCTGCCGGAGTCGGCGGTGGATATGCCGGCGGCGTTCTCGCCTGCCGGATCACAGCCATTGCCGGACATCTGGTGGCAGCACCTGGACGATCCGGCGCTGGATCGCCTGATCCAGCAGGCGTTGCGCCAGAATTTCTCGTTGGCGGCGACCCGTGCCCGCCTGGTCCAGGCCCGGGCGTTGACCCGCGAAGCCCGTGCCGAACGGATTCCCCAGGTGAACGGCGATGTGAATGCGTCCCTGGCCGATGCCTGGGGCGATCGCCAGCGCCGTTATGGCGTGGGCGTTGCGGCGACGTATGAAGTGGATCTCTGGGGGCGGATCGAATCGGCAGGCGAGGCCGCCGCGCTACGGGCCGAGGCCACCGCGGCCGATCTGGAAACCGCGGCCATCAGCCTGTCGGCGGAAGTGGCCAGCCTCCATTACGCCCTGATCTGGAAAGCCTCGGAAGTGGAGTTGCTGGAATCCCAGGGGCAGACCAACAGCCAGATCACCGACCTGATTGCCCTGCGCAATCGTCTGGGGCAGGCCTCGGTGGATGAACTGCTGCGTCAGCGCCAGCTGGTGGAGCCGAGCCGCACGCAACTGGCCCTGGCGCAGGCGGACCTGCGCTTGCTGAACAATCAGCTGGCGGTGCTGCTGGGACAAACGGCGCCGCCGTCGGCGGATCCGATCGTGGCGGTGTTGCCCGAGGTGCCGGCGATTCCGGCGGCGGGCGTGCCAGCCCAGTGGCTGCAGCGACGCCCGGACCTGCGCTCGGCATTCTATCGCCTGCAGGCGGCGGATCAGGACGTGGCGCAGGCGGTGGCGCGTCGTTATCCCCGGCTTAACCTGTCGGTGGCGGTGGACAGTCTGGCGGATTCGCCGTCCCGTCTGTTCGATGATTGGCTGGGCTCGGTTGCCGCCGGCCTGACCGCGCCCCTGATCGATGGCGGCGCGCGGCGCGCGGCGGTCACCGCGGCCGAGGCGCAACGCCGTGCCCTGTTGGCGGATTACCGCCACACGGTGTTGACGGCGGTGCGCGAAGTGGAGGATGCACTGGTCATCGATCAGCGTGACCAGGCGCAACTCGCGAGCCTCAACGATCAGCTGCAACTGGCCGAAACGGCGCTGGAGCAGCTGCGCTTTCGCTACCGGCGCGGTGCCGTTCAGTATCTGGACGTGCTGACCGCCCTTACCAGTTTCCAGAGCCTGCAGCGCCAGGTCCTCGGCCTGCGCTACCAACTGCTGGAAAACCGAATCAGCCTCGCCCGAACCCTGGCCGGGGGATGGAAAGACACTGCCCTGGGGCGCCTGATCGACGAAGTCGAGCCCTCCCTGAATCAGACCGCGGATAACGCAGCCGATGAATAGCAAGATCGACGAACTGAAATCCATCGAGACCGTTGAGCCCTCAACCACCGCCGTCTCGAATCCCCCCACCAACCGCTGGCTGCAAGCGGGCCTGACCCTGCTGGTGCTGGCCGCCGCGATCGGTCTGGCCCAGTATCTGCTGGCGTCCAAGCCCCATGCCGAACGTCGGGCGCCAACGGGGGAGCGGCATGCTCGACTGGTGGAGACGGTGACGGTGCAGCCCAGCGCCCAGCAGCTCAAGATCACGGCCTGGGGCAACGTGAAGCCGTCGCGCGCCTTATCACTGCAGGCGCAGGTGGGTGGCCGCATTGAGCAAGTGGCGGCCGGGCTGGCGCCGGGCGCCATCATCAATGCCGGAACGGCCTTGGTGGCATTGGAAGCGGCGGAATATCAAACGGCTCTGAAGCGGGCTCAAAGTGGCCTGACCGAGGCTCGCGCCAGCCTGGCGCTGGAGCAGGGGCAGCAGGAAGTGGCCCGGCAGGAGTTCGAACTGGTTGGTCAGCCCCTGACCGAGGCCGAGCGTGCGCTGATACTGCGCACGCCGCAACTACAGAGCGCCCAGGCGCAGATTGCCGCCGCCGAAGCAGCGGTGAGCGAAGCGGAGCTGGCATTGGCGCGGACCCGACTGACGGTCCCCTTCGACAGTTTGGTTCTGGACGAAAGCGTTACCCTGGGTGCGCTGGTGACGCCGTCGGCACAGCTGGCGACCTTGGTGGGCGTGGAGGCCTGGTGGGTGGAAGTGCTGCTGCCGGTGGCGCAGCTGCAGTGGGTGACGCCGGGCGATACGGTGCGCCTGTTCATGGATCGCGCCTGGGAGATCGACCAGTTCCGTGAGGGGCGGGTGGTTCAGGTGCTGGGCAGTCTGGAAGAGGGCGGTCGCCTGGCCCGGATTCTGGTGGAGGTTACCGATCCCCTGGCGCGGCGTCAGCCGGAGTTGCCAAAGCTGCTGCTGGGCGCGTTCGTGCGCGCCGAGGTGACGGGGGCCGAACTAAACAACGCGGTTGCGCTGGAGCCGGATTGGCTGCGGGAGGACGACACCGTCTGGCTGATGACGGCGGACAATACGCTGGCGGTACAAGCGGTCCAGGTGGCCTACCGCGATGCCGAGCGGGTCGTGGTACGCGCCGGACTGAAGGCCGGCGATCGGGTGATCACCAGCGACATCGAGACGATGGCAGAGGGCATGCCCCTAAGAACCCTGCAGACTACGCCCGCGCCAACCTCCGAGACCAAGCCGGAGTCCGCTCATGAGTAAGTTGTTTGCCGGTCCCGGTGGCGATAAGCCGGACTGGGTCAGCCGGATCGTATCGCACCGGGTTGGTCCCAACCTGCTGATGCTGGTGTTGCTGCTCGGTGGTTTGTTCATGACCACCAAGATCACCCAGGAAGTGTTTCCTGAATTTGAAATCGACATGGTCACCGTCAGCGTGAGCTATCCGGGCGCGACGCCGGAGGAAATCGAACGGGGCGTGGTGGTGCCGGTGGAAGCGGCGGTGCGCGGTCTGGCGGGGATCCAAAAAGTCACCTCCAGTGCCCTGGAAGGCAGTGGCCAGGTCATGCTGGAACTGATTGCCGGCGTCGACCGGCAAGAGGTCTATCAGGATGTGGAGCAGGCCGTGGCGCGGATCCGGACCTTTCCCGACGAGGCCGAGAAGCCGGAGGTCACGCTGCGGATGCGGCGGCGCGATGTAATGGATCTGATGATTTATGGTGATGTGCCCGCCCACAGTCTGCGCGCCGCGGCGGAACAGGTGGTGGACCGCCTGTTGCTGTCGCCGGAGGTGACTCAGGCGGAAGTGGAAGGCGCACCCGCGCTGGAGATTCACATCGACATCGACGAGGCCCGGCTGCGCGCCCATGGCCTGACTCATGCCCAGGTAGCGCAGGCGGTGGCGGCGAACGCCCAGGACCGCTCGGCCGGTACGGTGGAAACCCGGCGCGGCGATCTGTTGCTGCAGGTCGAGGGGCAAAAGGTAAGGGCGCGGGAGTTCGCCAATATCGTGGTGCTAAGCAATGCCGCCGGTGCCCTGGTGCGGCTGGGAGACATCGCCACGGTGCGGGAGGGCTTTACCGTCCTGCAGGAAGAAGTGTCCAGCTTCAACGGCGAGCCCGCCATCGAGATCGGGGTGTACCGGGTGGGCGAGCAGACGCCCCAGGGTGTGTCTGCCGCGGTGCGGGAGCTGATACCGGAGATCATGGCGGACCTGCCGCCCGACATTAAGTTCGCCATCCAGCACGACAGCTCCGAAGTCTATCAGCAGCGCCTGGAGCTGCTGCTGAAGAACGGCTTCTTTGGCCTGGTCCTGGTGTTGGTGCTGCTGAGCCTGTTTCTGGAATTCAAGCTGGCGTTCTGGGTGACGGTGGGCATTCCCACGGCCTTTTTAGGTGCGTTGCTGTTTTTGCCCTGGATGGGCGTATCCATCAACATGATTTCGCTGTTTGCCTTCATCGTGGCGTTGGGGATCGTGGTGGACGATGCCATCATTGCCGGCGAAAACATCTATGAATACCGCCAGCGTGGCATGAGCCTGGTGCAGGCATCGATTCAGGGCACGCGGGACGTGGCGGTGCCCATCACCTTCGCGGTGCTGACCAATATCATTGCGTTTCTGCCCCTGGCGCTGATTCCCGGCGCCTTTGGCCAGATCTGGAAAGCCCTGCCGCTGGTGGTCGGCACGGTCTTCGCGATTTCTTTGGTAGAGGCACTGATCATTTTGCCG
>CAYXVO010000042.1:0-12331 GCA_964467875.1 uncultured Pseudomonadales bacterium
GCCGGTCAGGATGTCCTTGTACATCACCCAGTCACCGAGCAGGCTGTACATGGGGTAGTTAAAGGTCGCCGGTTTGTTTTTTTCAAAGACGAAATGTCCGATCCAGGCAAAACCATAGCCAAGCAGAGGAAGCAATAATAGCTCCAGGTATTGCCGGGTGAACAGGGCATGGGACAGTACGATGAGGACCAGAGTGCTACCGAGAAAGTGAAGGCGGCGGCAGGTGCGGTTACTGTGCTCCGCCAGGTAGAACGGGTAGAACTGCTTGAAAGTGGCAAACGCGCGGACTTCTGCCATGTAAAACGCCCCCCAGCAAAAATAAAGCAAAATTGACGCAGGTTACGAACCTGTGCCGAACCCTCTTCCTACCGGCTATTTTCCCTCTGCCGGAACACTGGATATTCCGGAGGGCCTGCCTTGTAGCCACAGGCTGCGTGCGTAAGCGGCGGTAGTGACTATCGGCTTTTTGGAAGGCCCCCGAAGAGCGAGTGCCATATTTATTGGTGAGCCGAAAAATCGAACTAAGAGTATCAGTATTTATACAGACCCACAAATCAAAAGGAATGGCAGTCGGGGTCTGTCGAAAAGTCCTCCGGTATGATCGAAAAGTACCTACGGTATGATCGAAAAGTACCTCCGGCTATAGCCGGTACTATAGAGAGTCCAGCTCCAACTCGTCGAAATCCAGGCGATTCCGGGGTCGGTTGGAGGGTATGGAGACGCTGGTCCGATAGCCCCGCAGGGATGTCGCGTTGAAGCTTTCAAGCGCTTCCTCTTCCAGGTCCGCGAGTTCCGCCCGTGAATCGGTTTCCGCCCATTCCTGCACCACAAAGGCGTCTGCGCCGTACTGGCGGATATCCGCATACAGTGGGAAATCCAGTGGCAAGGTGGCCGCCAAGACCAGCTGAGACCAGCGCTCGTCGGCGGAGTCCCGGGTTGTGCCCACGTAGACTTTCTGGGTGTGTTTGTTCGTGACAGTAAATACGATCACTCGGATACCCTCTGTTTAAGGCGTCATTCAAGCACGGGTTCAATATATAAGGGAGGATAGTGTCTCCGGTCGCGCCCTTGAAGCTGCCGAATGGCAAGCGCACGACCATGCTTCAAAGCCGTCCGGGAGGACGTTTCAGGGCCTGGAAACGCGGCCATTATACGAAGGATTTTCTGCAGTGGAAGCCCTCTCCAGGGTGGAATCTGCCTCATGTGCGGATGTCCCCCATATACACCTCAACTGAGCGCTGCCGGAATGCGGTGGGCGTAGTGGCAATTTGCCGCCGTTCTTGGCCGGAAACGGTAGGTTGTGGCGTCTTTAAATTTTGTTAACTAGCTGAAAATAAAGTTAGTTTAATAAGTGGCATCGAGTTTGCTGTAATTCAATCAAAGCTACGTGGTTGCCGCTTTTCTGTAAGCGACCAGCAAGAGGAACTGAATCATGGCGATCTCCTTCGATAAAGCGCTCGGTATTCATGAACGGGCTCTTGGCGTGCGTTCTCAGCGCGCGGAAATCATTGCCAATAACCTGGCCAATGCCGACACGCCCGGCTTTAAGGCCCGCGACATCGACTTTAAGGCCATGCTGGCCAGCCAGATGGAGCCTGCAGCGGCAATGAAGGTGACCAGTGAGCGGCATATTGCTGCCACCACCCCGGAAGGCGGTGAATTGCTGTACCGCACGCCCACGCAGCCGTCCATTGATGGCAATACCGTGGACACCCAGCAGGAGATGGCCGAATTCTCCAAGAACGCCTTGGGGTTTCAGGCAACCTTTCAGTTTCTCAATAGTAAGTTTAAAGGCTTAACGTCGGCGATCAGGGGAGACTAAGCATGTCTATTAACAATATTTTCGATATCGCCGGCTCGGCCATGACTGCCCAGTCCGTGCGTTTGAACACCGTCGCCAGCAACATTGCCAACGCCGAGTCCGCCGCCAGCAGTGTTGAGACCACCTATCGTGCTCGCAAACCAGTGTTTGCCGCGGTGCAGCAACAAGCCATGGCGGCGGCCATGGGGGCGTCGCCCGAGCAGGCAGCCGGCAAGGGTGTGCAGGTGTTGGGCGTGGTGGAAAGTCAGGCGCCCCTGGATATGCGCTATGAGCCAAATCACCCGCTAGCAAACGATGACGGATACGTTATGTACCCCAACGTCAATGTGGTGGAAGAAATGGCCGATATGATCTCGTCATCCCGCAGCTTTCAGATGAACGTAGAAGTTATGAGCTCCGCCAAAGCCATGATGCAGCGTGTTCTGACGCTGGGCCAATAACGCATCGACCTGGGAACTGAGTCATGAGCGACATGAATAGCGTAACCGGGACCAACGACGTACTCAGCCAGTATGGCGTGTCCACCAAGCAAGGCACCAAGTCCAATGAACTGGGCAAGGATGCCTTTATGGAACTGATGATTGCCCAAATGAAAAACCAGAGTCCGCTGGATCCCCAGGACAACGGTCAGTTTATTTCGCAGCTGGCCCAGTTCAGCTCGCTGGAAGGTATCCAAGAGCTAAACGGCACCGTCAGTTCCGTGGCCGGCAACTTCCGTTCGACCCAGGCCCTGCAGGCGTCCGCCATGGTCGGCCGGTCCGTTTACGTGCCGGATGATTCCGCCAAGCTGGGCGCGAGTGGGGAAATCAGTGGTTTCTTGGATCTGCCTGCCTCTACCGGTAGCTTGAAGCTCAGCATCATGAATTCCAGTGGTGAGCTGGTACGCCAGGTCGACCTCGGCGAGCAGGTTGCGGGCGATGTGCAGTTCACCTGGGATGGCAAGAATGACAAGGGTGATGCCATGCCAGTCGGCCAGTACAGCATCAAGGCCGAAGCCTCTTATGCCGGTGCCAGTGAGCAGGTGCAGAGTTTTCTGAAGTCCAACGTGGACAGTGTGTCGATTGCCAAGAATGGAGCGCTGACCTTGAACCTGGCCGGACGTGGCTCGGTGTCGCTCAGTGAAGTCCGTCAGATCAACTAATAAAAATTCAGCCTGAGTAGAGGTGTACTATGCCGTTCAATGTTGGGTTAACAGGTATCCGGGCGGCCACGGCTGACCTTGAGGTCACTGGCAACAACGTCGCCAACGCCAGCACGACTGGCTTTAAGAAATCGCGGGCGGAATTCGGTGACTTCTATTCAAATGGCTTCCTGAACGGCGGTAACACCCAGATCGGAGAGGGGGTCCGGGTGCAGAATATTCGCCAGGACTTTGGACAGGGCAATCTGTCGTTCACTGAAAATAGCCTGGACCTTGCCATTAACGGCCAGGGCTTCTTTATTCTGGATAACGCAGGTGAGCGTCGCTATAGCCGGGCGGGTGCATTCGGCGTGGACCGCGATGGCTATGTCGTCAATAACACCAATATGCGGCTGCAGGGCTTTCCCGCCAATGAGCAGGGTCGGGTCGGCGATGCGCTGGGCAGTATTCGGGTCGATAACAGCAATCTTGCGCCACGTCGCTCGACGGCGGTCACCACACAGTTAAACCTCGACTCCCGTGAGCAGGTATTGGCCCAGCGGGGAATGCGCCTGATTTCCGATGGTAATGAGGTGGGGCGCGTTGCGGTTGCACCGCTGACGGGTAACGGCTACTCCGACCAAAATCTGGATATTGTCCTGGCGGACGGCACCGGTGCGAACCTGAATATTCCGGCAGGCAGCTCCGCCAGTGCCATGGCGGCGGCTTTGAATGCCTATGAAGGCATTGATGCGTCAGCGACGACCCAGGTCACGTTGGCTGGCGTCGATCCCGCCGCACCCGCCGCTGGCTTCAATAATGCTTCTGGCAACATGCGCGTTACCATCAATGGCGTGCCCTTTGACAACATTACCAGTCTTGCCGGTTTGGCGGCCTCGATCAACGCCTCAACTTCCCTGGCGGGCGTGCGTGCCAGCATGGACAACGGCAATCTCGTCATTATCGACGGTCGGGGTAATGACATTCAGCTTGAAGTGGCCGGCAACCCGGGCGACAGCATGGTGGTCGAAGGCACCGATAGCCAGACATTAAGCGTTGGTGGTACCACGCAGGCCGTCGTTGGCGGTCAGGTTGACCTGGTTATGGGCACAGGCGTCAGTGTCAGTAGCCCGGATGTGGACGGCAACTACGTGTTCGGCACGTTTGCCGGTACACCCTTCGCCAATAACCTGTTCGATCCGATTGACGAGAACACCTATAACCATTCCACCACCACCACGCTGTACGACAGTCTTGGCAACGCCCATGTGCTCAATATGTACTTCGTGAAGGACGAGGTGAATGCGGCTGCCGGTCAGAACACCTGGACCATGTATGCCCAGGTTGATGGTCAGGACGTTGGCGATCCCATGGCGCCGGGCGGCACACCTACACGGGCCGCTTACAACATTGTTTTCAATAATGACGGCACGGTGAACGAAATCTTGTCGGACCCGGTCCTGATCTCCAACTGGATACCGCGTGACGCCAGTGGCCAGCCCAATGGTGCTGACGGTCCTCTGAACCTGTCAGGCGGCGGTGCTTTGCCGGTGGCTGATCCGCCCAATAGCTCCAACTTCGAGATTCGTCTGGACAACATCACCCAGTTCGGTAGCCCGTTCTCCGTCAACGATATGCAGCAGGACGGTTATACCACGGGACGGCTGGTGGGGTTGGATGTGGATGATGATGGCATCATATTTGCTAGATATACCAACGCTGAATCCCGGGTGCTGGGGCAGGTGGGTCTGGCCAACTTTAACGATTTGGCTGGACTGGGGGCGGTCGGTGAGAGTTCCTGGGTGGAAACATACAGGTCCGGCGCAGCGATCATCGGCAAGCCTGGTACTGCGGCACTCGGCAACGTTCGCTCCAGTGCGCTGGAGGATTCCAACGTCGACCTGTCGGAACAGCTGGTGAACCTGATCACGGCTCAGCGCAACTACCAGGCCAACGCCAAGACCATTGAAACCGCCAATGCGGTGACACAGACCATTATCAACCTCCGCTAGGGCTGACAGCCTCCGGCAGGTCTAGGAGGCTGATCATATGAACGGAGTAGGGTATGGACAAGGCATTATTTATTTCCATGACCGGCGCCAGCCAGAGCATGCTGGCGCAAAAAAATCACGCCAATAATCTGGCGAACGTCAATACTACGGCATTTAAGGCCGATCTGGCGCAAGCCCGCGCCATGCCAGTGTTCGGCGAGCACTTTCCGACCCGCGCCTATGCCATGACGGAACGCTCGGCGACGGATTTCGAACAGGGCTCCCTAATGGAAACTGGCCGCGAACTGGATGTGGCTGTCGCTGGCAGCGGCTGGATTGCGGTGCAGGCGCCGGATGGGAGCGAGGCCTATACCCGGGCCGGTGATCTGAGCCTGGATGCCAATGGGATGTTGCGCACCCGTGGTGGCTTGCCGGTGCTGGGCAACGGTGGGCCGGTGGCATTGCCGCCGGCGTCAAAAATCGAGCTCGGTACCGATGGTACGATCTCAATCGTACCGATTGGGGCCGCGCCTAACGAAATTGCCGAAATCGATCGCATCAAGCTGGTCAATCCGCCTTTGGACCAGATGGAGAAGGACGTCGACGGCCTGATCCGTCGGCGGCCGCAATTCGACAATGGCCAGCCCATGAATCCGGACGGTAATGTCCGCCTGGAGCCGGGCTTTCTCGAATCCAGCAATGTCAGTGCGGTCGACTCCCTGACCCAGATTCTTTCTCTTTCCCGCCAATTTGAACTGCAAGTGAAAGTCATGCAGTCCGCTGATCAAAATGAAGAGACAGCGGCACGCTTATTGCAGAACTCCTGATAAACCTGCTTCTGGCGGCAATTTTTCGCCGGACTCCAGGCCTGGATACCACTGAGCCAGACCCGGAGTCCCGCTGCCAGAGCTCGTGTTTCCAATATGTGTTTCGCACGCTGTTACGTGCCTGAAGGGCGCGGTGGGTGTGCGGACGCGCTGTTAAACCCCTAGCAGGAGAGTTCCCATGCACGGTGCACTCTGGATCAGCAAAACCGGCTTGAGCGCGCAAGATACCCAGCTCAAAACCATTTCCAACAACCTGGCCAACGTCAACACCAATGGCTTTAAGCGCGACCGCGCCATGTTTGAGGATCTGCTTTATCAGGTTAAACGCCAGCCAGGGGGGCTGACGGCGCAGGATTCCCAGCTACCGTCCGGGCTACAGGTTGGTACCGGTGTGCGGGTGGTGGGCACGCAGAAAGTGTTTTCCGCCGGTAACCTGACGGTCACTGAGCAGCCCCTGGATGTCGCCATTGATGGCCGGGGCTTTTTCCAGATTCTGCAGCCCGACGGCACCATTGGCTATACCCGCGACGGTCAGTTCCAGATCAACTCGGATGGTGACCTGGTGATGTCCAACGGGCTGCCGTTGGAACCGGCTATTAACATTCCGGAAGATGCCACCTCGGTCACAATCGGTCGCGACGGCACGGTGTCGGTGATGATGGCCGGCGAAGCCGATGCCACGGAAATCGGCAATATCCAGACCGTTGATTTCATCAACCCGGCCGGACTCCAGGCAATCGGTGGCAACCTGTTTCGCCAGACCGCAGCCAGCGGTGATCCCCAGGAAGGGGTACCGGGTCTCGATGGTTTGGGAAGCCTGAACCAGGGCATGGTGGAAACCTCCAACGTGGAAGTGGTGGAGGAGCTGGTCAACATGATCACGACCCAGCGCGCCTATGAAATGAACTCCAAGGTCGTCTCAACGGCAGATCAGATGCTGCAGTACATCAGTCAGAACCTCTAACCGGACTTTTAATAAACGGCGTGAGTGATGGTCGGGCCGACGGCGGCTCGGCAGCAGAAGGCAGGTAAGCGGTATGGCAAGGCAACTAATAAGTCGATTAGGTGGGATGGGGCTGGCGGCCATGCTGTTGGTGCTCCAGGGCTGCATGGTCATGCATCGCGAAATGCCGCAACCGGGCGACCCGTTTTGGGCGCCAGTGCCGCCTCCGGCGCAGGCGGTGCCCATGGTGCCGAATGGCTCCATCTATGGTGCGGCACGGGTATCCGGTTTGTATGAGGATCGCCAGGCGCATCAGGTGGGTGATGTGCTGACGGTGATGCTGGAAGAAAAAACCCAGTCAAAAAAATCGGCAGGTGCCTCCATGACCAAGGATGCTAGCGTCGACTTCAACGAGCCGAGCATCCTGGGTACCGCTATCTCCGCCAAGAACCTGAGCTTGCTTACCAACCCGGAGTTCAAGCGAGATTTCAGCGGTGATGCGGACGCCGACCAGAGCAACAGCCTGCAAGGCAGCATCTCGGTGACCGTCGCCGAAGTTCTGCCCAACGGTGTGCTGCGCATTCGCGGGGAAAAATGGATGACGCTCAACCAGGGTGACGAGTTCATTCGCCTGACCGGACTCATTCGTCCCCAGGATATCGGTCTCGATAACACCGTGCCGTCGACCAAGATCGCCGATGCCCGGATCGCCTACAGCGGGACAGGCGACTTCGCGGGCGCCACGCGTCAGGGATGGCTCGGACGCTTCTTCAGCAGTGAATGGTGGCCATTATGAAACCAGGGCTCATGAAATCCGTTGTGGCCCAAGTGGGCATGCTTCTGTTTGGACTCTGTTTGCACACCGGTGTTCAGGCGGATCGAATCAAGGATATGTCCAGTGTGGCGGGCGTGCGTTCAAACCAGCTCATTGGCTATGGCCTGGTGGTGGGTCTGGACGGCACGGGCGACAAGGCGCCGTTCACCAATCAGACGTTCCGTAACATGATGAACCGCTTTGGCATCACGATTCCCCAGGGCGTCGATCCGAAGCTCAAGAACGTCGCGGCGGTTTCCGTGCATGCGGATCTGCCGGCGTTTTCCAAGCCAGGACAAAAAATCGACATCACGGTTTCCTCCATTGGCAATGCCAAGAGCCTGCGCGGTGGTAGTTTGCTGATGACCACGCTCAAGGGCGCCGATGGTCAGGTCTATGCCATGGCGCAGGGTAGCCTGGTGGTGGGCGGCTTCGGTGCCGCGGGCGCTGACGGTTCCAGTATCACGGTCAACGTGCCGAGCGTGGGGCGGATTCCCAATGGCGCGACAGTTGAGCGCGAGGTGGCGTCTGGCTTTCATCAGGGTGATAGCGTCACCTTCTTGTTGAATAACCCGGATTTCACCACGGCCAAGCGGATGGTTGAGGTGATCAACGATTTACTGGGGCCGGACATGGCTGTGGCCCTGGATGCATCCTCGATCCGCGTGCAAGCACCACGGGATGCATCACAGCGCGTCAGCTTTTTGTCGGTGCTGGAGAATCTGAACGTGGATCCTGGCGAAGAATCGGCGCGCGTCGTGATCAATTCCCGCACCGGGACCATCGTGGTCGGGCAGAACGTCAAGGTCCTGCCGGCGGCGGTGACCCATGGTAAGCTCACGGTGACCATCAGCGAGAATCTCGATGTGGTTCAGCCCAATGCTCTCGCGGGCGGTAACACGGCCGTGGTTCCCAGGACGGATATCCAGGTAGATCAAGAGCCTGCGCGTATGTTTCAGTTCGGCCCCGCCACCACGCTCAATGATATCGTCCGGGCGGTCAATCAGGTGGGCGCAGCCCCTGGCGATGTAATGGCTGTGTTGGAGGCGTTAAAGCAGGCTGGTGCCTTACGCGCGGAACTGATCGTCATCTAAATTGGCCTGCTAATTGCTTAATCATGAGAAAACCTGGCAAGAAAAAATGACGCGCCGGTTTCGGCCGGCGTATCCCGAGGTAAATCATGATTGGCAAAGCACCGCTTCCCGATACTCAAACCTATACGGACCTGACCCAGCTGCAGTCGCTCAAGGCGAAGTCCCAGCGGGACAATCCCGAAGCGTTGAAAGCGGCGGTCCGTCAGTTCGAGTCGATTTTCGTGTCGATGATGCTGAAAAGCATGCGGGCGGCCAACGCCGGTTTTGCCGAAGGGAACATGCTCAACAGTGAGCAGACCCAGTTCTACCAGGATATGTTCGACAGCCAGCTCAGTGTCGACCTGGCGCAGAATCGTGGGCTGGGATTGACCGAGGTGTTGATGCGTCAGTTGGGTGGGGGGCTGATGAGTGCCCCGGCCGACGCCGAGCCGAAGACACCGGTGGTGGAGCGTACGCTCAAGAACTACGAGCGGGATCTGTACCGGCCGGTCATCGCGAAAGATGCCCAGGAATCCTTGCAGCAAGTCGGCACGTTGGTGGACCGGCTGGAAGCTACCCGGGATCTGTATCAGGACCAGCCATCGATGAAGGCCGCCGCGTCCGGAATCGAGGCCCGTCCGCTTGATCCCATAAGCTTTGAGACGCCCGAGCAGTTTGTTGCTCACCTGTATCCCATAGCCAAGGATGTCGCCGATGAGCTAGGTGTGGACCCCAAGGTCCTGGTGGCGCAAGCGGCGCTGGAAACGGGATGGGGCAGCCACGTCATTCCGCGGGGCGCCGGCAGCAGTTTCAATCTGTTTGGTATTAAGGCGGATAGCCGCTGGAGCGGGGACAGCGCCCAGGTATCCACGCTCGAATACCGGGATGGTGTGCCGCTGCGGGAGAAGGCGCATTTTCGTGCCTATGACTCCTATGCCGATAGTTTCCGTGATTACCTGGACTTTCTGCGTAGCAACCCCCGGTACCAGGAGGCTCTGGCCCAGCGCAATGACAGCGAGGCGTTTGTCAGCGAATTACAGCAGGCAGGTTATGCCACCGACCCCCGCTACAGCGATAAGATCACCCGGATTATGCGTGGCGATCGGCTGCAGGCGGCCGTGAATAAGGTGGGAGGCTAGGAGATAAGGTATGAGCAATACGCTGATCAAAATCGGCCTGACCGGTCTCAATGCCCATCAGTCGGCCCTGAACACCACCGGTAACAACGTTTCCAACGCCAACACCGAAGGCTACAGCCGCCAGCGGGTCTCGCTGGAAAGCACGCAATCCCAGTACCGGGCCGGAGGCTATCAAGGCACCGGGGTGCAGGTTGCCAACATCGAGCGCATTACCAGCCAGTTCCTGGTGACCCAGTTGCGCCTCGATGCCTCGACTCATGCCGAATACAACAGCATGCTGGGCTATGTGAGCCAGGTCGATGGCCTGCTGGCGGATTCCGCCACTGGCCTGGCACCGGCCATGGCCAATTTCTTCAATGCCTTGCAGAGTGCCGCCGATGATCCTGCGGCCATTCCCCAGCGTACGTTGCTGCTGAGTGAGGCGGAGGGCCTGGCCAATCGGTTCGGCTCGGTCTATAGCCGGCTTGACCAATTGGGGCAGAACGTCAATCAGGAACTGGCGTCGCTGGTGGATCAGGTGAACTCCCTGGCGCAAGGGATTGGCGAACTCAATACCGCCATTGCGGTGGCGGGCAAGAGTGGCCAGTCGCCAAACGAGCTGCTGGATCAGCGTGACAAGATGCTGCGGCAGCTGTCGGAAATCGTCTCGGTCACCGCCGTTGATCAAGGTGACGGCCTCGTCAATGTGTTTATCGGTAAGGGCCAATCGCTGGTGTCCGGAAGCCGGGCCAATCGCTTAGAGCTTGGGGCCAGTGTCGGCGATCCGACCCGGCAGGATATTTACTTTAGCGAGAATGGGGTGCGCAATTCGGCCAACTCGGAACTGAGTGGCGGCAAAATCGGTGGCATCCTGCGCTTTCGCGACGAGGTACTGCCCCAGACCATTAATTCCGTCGGGCAGTTGGCGTTGACGCTGGCGGAGTCCATGAATGCCCAGCATGGGTTAGGGGTCGATCTCGAGGGTAATCTCGGCGCTGACTTCTTCACCGACATCAACAGCCGTCAGGCACAGTTGCTACGAGTTAGCGGCAATAAGCAGAACGCGCTGCCGGCGGATCGTATCGTTGGCGTCGAGATCACTGACGCCGGCCGGCTCACCACGCTGGATTACGAACTGCAGTTTACTGGTCCGTCCGATGGCCATTACGCCGTTGTTGATAAGTCCAGCGGCACGGTTATGAATCAGGGCGTTCTGGTCGGCCCACTGCCGAACAGCCTGGAGCTGGATGGGTTTCGCATTCATCTGGAAGCGGGCAGTTTCCAGCAGGGCGACCGCTTTCTGATCACGCCCACCCGCCAGGGGGCGCGGGACATTTCTGTGGCACTGGGGCGGCCGGAGGAAATTGCATTGGGGCAGGCCGTTCGTGGCGAAGCCAGTCTGAGCAACACCGGTAGCGCCATGATCAGTGCCGGCAACATCCTGGACGTGCGCGATGCCAGCGGCCAGTTGTTGCCGGCCTTTGCCGAGCCCGGCAAGCTGGCGCCGCCGTTGATCGTCCGCTTTGTGACGGATAACCGTTATGAAATCCTCGATAACAGCGATCCGGCCAATCCGAAGCCCCTGGATCCGCCCATTACCAACCAGTTGTACACCGGCGCCCCCCGTAACCTTTTCGCGGATGATCCCGGAGCGACGATGGTGCGGGCCGCCGAAGGCGCCGGTACGGTGCTGGCGCAAGTTCGCACCGATGGTACCAATGGATATCCGGCACAAGATCTAGCCCTGCGCTCGCGTAATCCCGCAACGGGCGTGGTCACCAGCACGACACTCCCCATCGGAGCCAACAGCAGCGCCAGGGATATTGCCGCCATCCTCAATAGCCAGCCCGGTGTGCAGGCCAATGCCTATACCGATCTGACCATTGTGCCTTCGGGCGCGGCGGGAATGACGCTGGTTATCAACGGCGAGAACTTGAGTCTGGATCCGGGGGCTGTGCCGACAGCGGATGATTTCGCGGCGCTGATCAATCAGAACGGCACCCTGAACGATGCCGGCATTTATGCGGTGAGTGATGGCGTGGAAATTCGTCTTCGCTCTGCCAGCGGGGAGGACGTCAGCGTTGGCGTGACCGATGCCGGCAGTGCCAGCGTTCGCAGCCCTAATGATACGGTGGGTACTGCGTTGGCGGTGGGAGATACGGCAACCGTTGGCGGTTATCTCGATGTCAAGCTGACCGATGGTCAGACGTTGTTGCCAAACAACACCGGTCTGTTTGCCGCGATGCCGCAAGCGACATCCAGCTATCGGGGCTTTCAGTTCGCCTTGGCAGGCGTGGCTAAACAAGGCGATACCTTCACCATCGGCTATAACGCCGACGGTGTGTCCGATAACCGCAATGCGCTGGCGATGGTTGGCCTGGAAACTGCAGGAACAATGAGTGGCGGCAAATCCACCTACAGCGAGTCCTATTCGCAACTGGTGGAGACGGTGGGTACGGCGACCAACCAGGCCCGGATGAATCAGGAGGCGTCACAGTCGTTGTTGCGCCAGTCCGAGACCAGTTGGCAGTCCATGTCGGGTGTGAACCTGGACGAAGAGGCTGGCAAGCTGATCCAGTTTCAGGCGGCCTATAACGCCTCTGCCAAAGTGATGGGTATCGCG
>CAYXVO010000043.1:0-11943 GCA_964467875.1 uncultured Pseudomonadales bacterium
TGTGAACGAACTTGCGAAGGCTTGCGTCGACTACCACTGCAACATTATCGATAGCCGCATGACCGTATTGGGTGGCGAATTCGCCATCATCATGCTGGCCGGTGGCTCCTGGGATGCCATTGCCAAGCTGGAGAACGCAATTCCGAACCTGGCGCGCCGGCTCGACCTCACCACCATGGTGAAGCACACCCGCCCCCGCGAAGCTAAGCTCTCCTACTCATATAATGTAAACGTAGTGGCCCTGGATAACCCGGGGATCGTTCACGAAATCGCAAGTTTCTTCTCGCGCATGAGCATTAACATTGAGGACCTGGAGACCGGCACCTATAGCGCGCCCCACACCGGAACCCAAATGTTCAACCTCAACATGGTCATCAATATTCCAGCGGATACGCATCTCGCCAGTCTGCGCGATGAATTCATGATGTTCTGCGATGACCGTAACTTGGACGCCGTGATCGAACCCCTGCGTAGCGCGTAGCGCCTAACGGCGAACCTCGGTCGTTAGAACATCAACCGCTAGAACATCACCTCTAGAACGTCAGCGTCTGGAACATTTGGCTTCCAGAACATCGAATCCGCGCCGTATTGCGTGGCCAAGGAGAAAACATGGTCGAAGTTAACAAACCAGTTCCGGCTTTCACCGCAGCCGCCACTGGCGATCAAACCGTTGATCTGGGCGCCTTACAAGGTAAAACGGTCGTTCTTTATTTCTACCCCAAAGACAGCACTCCGGGCTGCACCACGGAGGGTCAGGATTTTCGCGATCTACATGATGCTTTTCAGCAGGCCAACACCCTGATCTTCGGCGTATCCCGTGACAGTCTCAGAAGCCACGCCAACTTCAAGACTAAACAGGAATTTCCGTTTGAACTGATCAGCGACCCCGACGAAACCCTTTGCAAGCTGTTCGATGTCATCAAGCTCAAGAAGCTTTACGGCAAAGAATACCTGGGGGTTGATCGCAGCACCTTCCTCATCGATCGTGACGGCGTGCTGCGCCGGGAGTGGCGCTCCGTCAAGGTAAAGGGGCATGTCCAGGAAGTCCTGGATGCGGCCCAGGCTCTCGCTTAGGAGCCAGATTCAAGCCGCGCCTCCAGTTCCGTATTGGTGCGCGGCCAGGCCGATAATATCGCCTTGAGCATGGTGGCCAGGGGAATTGCGAAGAACACGCCCCAGAAGCCCCAGATTCCACCAAATACCAGCACCGCGATAATAATGCTGACCGGATGCAGGTTGACCACTTCGGAAAACAGCAAGGGCACCAGGACGTTGCCATCAATGGCCTGAATGATGCCATACACCGCCATCATCGTAATGAACTCAGAGCCCCACCCCCACTGGAAGAACCCCACCATCGCCACTGGCACCGTCACGGCAACCGCGCCGATATAGGGAATCACCACCGACAGTCCCACCAGAATCGCCAGCAGCGCGGCATAGTTCAGGCCTAAAATAACAAACGCCACATAAGTGACGGCCCCCACAATGATGATTTCCATCACCTTGCCACGAATATAGTTAGCAAACTGCTGGTTCATCTCGGTCCAGATCAGGGTCATCAACCGCCGTTCGGCAGGCAGTACGGACGAGAGGGACAGAAGGATCTGAGCCCGATCCTTGAGCAGAAAGAACACCAGGATCGGCATCAACACCAAATAGATTAGCAAGCCGATCAGGCTGGGAATCTTCGACACCGATACAGAAACCACCCACTGCCCGAACGTCGAGGCCTCCAGCGCGGCTTGCTGGAACAGCTGATGGGACAGTTCTTTGGAAAAATACTGCGGATACGCCTGCGGCAGCAGCTCAATATAGGTCTGCAGGCTCGCCACCATCCGTGGAAACTCCGCCACCAGCGCCGTCAACTGACGCCACAACACCGGCACCAAGCCGAACAGGGTTGCCACCAGCGCGCCGATAAACAGGGTGAATACAATTGCGACTGCCAGGTTATGATGGAGCCCCCGCCGCACCAGTGCCGCCACGGGCCCTTGCAGCACAAAGGCGATCACGATACTGGCAAACACCGGCGTCAGCATAGCGCCGAGGAACACGATAATCGCCAGGCCAGCTAGCAGCAGGACCAGGAGAATCACCGCCTGTTCATCGGAAAAATACCGATTAAACCAGCCATGCAGTACTTTAAGCATTTATTACTCCAACAATGAATTTGAATCGGTGACTCTTAGCCAGGCTACCTTGAATCCAACTCTTTGCATCACCTTGCATGCTCGATTCCACCCTTGCGTGCTCGATTCCACCCTTGCGTGCTCGATTCCACCCTTGCGTGCTCGATTCCACCCTTGCGTGCTTGATTCCACCCTTGCGTGCCGCAACGGTTTTCGCCACCATGACCGGACAGACCACAAGCCTGACCAACCAATCGTAAAGCGTTAGCACAGCGGTAAACCTGCTCTCCCAGTGACCGTTCAAATGTACCTTTCAAGCTCTCAAACTTTCACGCTCTCAAGACAGCCAAGACAGGCGTTCAGGCTTCGCCTTTCAGGATAAGATAATGAAATGTGCCGTTTTGTTCGTAACTTTCCAGCAGCTCATGCGATGTTAACTTGATGAACGACGCAATATCGCGAACCGAACCGGGATCTGTGGCGACGAGTCTCAGCCGGTCGCCGGCCTCGATCTGGTTTAGTTTCTGCTTCGCCTTGAGCAACGGCATCGGACAGGTAAGACCACTCGCATCGAGAAAATGTTCGTTTTGCATGTCATTATTCCGGCTATGTCGGACACTTGTCCCGAGCTTTCGGATACCGGCCTCACGCCATCCATATCCTGCGCACCGGGCTCACTGGCAAGTGTTTGGCGAACGGTCCGTGTCCTATGGGAACCTATCCGTGGCTGCTGAACTCCAACACTTTATCCTAAACGGTGGGAATCCCCAATTCCGCCGAGGCCGCCAGGTTCACCTTTGGCGCGCCACCCAAACTCATCGTAAGGGTTCGACTCACTCAGTATCGTCGAACCGGATTGGCCTATGACCAACGTATTTCGTGATCTGCAGTATAGCCATTCACAGATTCGTGGCCGCCTAGCCGCCGCGCGCACTACTCTCGGTCTGCTCCTGGCCGTGATTCTGCTGAGCATGCCCATTCAGGCCGCTCGGGCGGAACTGCCGGATCTGGGCGACAGCGTCTCCGGCATGGTATCCACGGAGAAGGAATACGACCTGGGGCGTGCTTGGCTGCGATCCCTTCGGCGCCAGTTACCGGTGCTGGATGACCCTTTGGTTCAGGATTACGTCCGCGACCTGGCCTATCGCTTGGTGCCCAACAGCCAGCTGGCTGACCGACGGCTCCAGATCGTCATTATCGACAGCAGCGCACTTAATGCGTTTGCCGTGCCCGGTGGCATCATTGGGGTCAATGCCGGCCTGTTTTTGAATGCACACACCGAAGAAGAGTTTGCCTCGGTCCTCGCCCACGAAATTGCCCACCTCAGCCAACGTCATTTTGCCCGACGCCTGGAGCGGGCCCAGCGCAATCAGCCATTAGCGCTGGCCGGCATGCTCGCCAGTATCGTGGTAGCCGCCGCCGCTGGAGGTGACGCCGGCATGGCTGCCCTGGCCACGACCCAGGCCTACAACATACAACAGCAATTGAACTACAGCCGGGAAAACGAACAGGAAGCCGACCGTATCGGCCTGACCACCCTGGCGCGCTCAGGTATAGATCCCCGTGCCATGCCCGCCATGTTCGAGCGCATGATGCGCAACAACCGCTACGGCCAGCAGGTACCTGAATACCTGCGGACCCACCCTCTGAACGAATCACGGGTGGCGGACGCCCGCAATCGCGCCGAGGCCTATCCGAAGCTACAGTCGAGAGAAGACATCGAGTATTACTTCATGAAGAATCGGATTCTGGTGCATTACGCGGAATCCGCCGATGCAGCGAAGCACCGGTTCGAGGACATCATCAAACACGAAAAAGGGTTGCAAAAAAAGGCTGCCCAGTACGGCCTGGCCATTGCTGCAATTAAGGCGGGACGCTTTGCTGATGCGGAAAGTGCCCTGCAGCCCCTACTCGATGAATATCCAAACCGGATTTCAATCCTGCTGGCCCAGGCCGATTTATTGAACGCCCAGGGTAAGCACGAACAGCGAGAGGCACTGCTGGCCAAACACTATGGCCGCAACCCAGGCAACCAGGCGCTGGGCCGGGCCTATGCACAAAGCCTGGTGCAACTGGGTCGCGACCATGCCGCCGAGCCTGTGCTCCAGCAATTACTTCAAACCTATGACAATGATCCCAGCCTGTGGCGCGCCCTGGCCGAGGTTCAGGGCCGATTGGGTAATATTGCCGCGGTACATCAAGCTCAGGCCGAATTTCTGTTTCTCACCGATGACATCGATGGCGCCATTGCGCAGCTTCACCAAACGATCAAGCGCAGCCAGGGCAACTTTCGCCTCAGTGCCCTGGCAGAGAAACGCCTCAAGGACTTTCACACGGCAAAGGAAGGTATCCGGTTCTAACCTCCGGACACCGCTCCTTATTCCTCCGTCAGGCATTTCCCCGCACGGTCAGCTTGTTACTGGCAGAGAAGTTCAGCATCCGGATCAATGGGATCAACGCCTTCTCGCGTAACGCTGGATCGACGAAAATCTCCTGATCTCCTCGCTCCAGCACATGAGCCAGATTCTCCAGCCCGTTCATCGCCATCCAGGGGCAATGGGCACAACTGCGACAAGTCGCTCCATTGCCCGCAGTCGGTGCCTCGATCAGAGTCTTGTTGGGAGCTGCTTGCTGCATCTTGTAAAAGATGCCGTTGTCGGTGGCGACAATGAAACACTCCCGATCCATGGTTTGCGCCGCCTTGATCAACTGGGAGGTCGATCCAACCACGTCCGCCAGATCCACCACTGACTCCGGCGACTCCGGATGCACCAGCACCGCGGCATCGGGATACATCCGTTTGAGATCGATCAGCGATCGGGCCTTGAACTCCTCGTGCACAATGCAGGAGCCGTCCCACAACAACACATCGGCGCCGCTTTGCTTCTGCACGTAACGCCCCAGATGCTTGTCAGGTGCCCAAATGATCTTCTGACCCTGCGCTGCCAGATGCTCCACCACCTCCAGCGCGATACTGGACGTCACCACCCAATCCGCACGTGCCTTGACCGCCGCCGAGGTGTTGGCGTAAACCACCACCGTCCGGTCGGGATGCTGGTCGCAGAATTGGGAAAACTCCTCGATGGGGCAGCCGATATCCAGCGAACAAGTAGCCTCCAGCGTCGGCATCAACACCCGCTTTTCGGGATTCAGGATCTTGGCGGTTTCACCCATGAACTTGACGCCCGCAACCACCAGTGTCTGCGCCGGATGCCGGTTACCGAAGCGGGCCATTTCCAGGGAATCGGAAACGCAGCCACCGGTTTCTTCCGCCAACTCCTGCAGCACCGGATCGGTATAGTAATGAGCCACCAATACCGCATCCTTTTCCTTCAGCAGTTGCTTGATGCGATTCTTAAACGCCCGGGTTTCCTCGGCGCTTAGCTCGGGGGCCTGCTGTTCACGTGCCAGGTGTTCCTGCACCAGAATGCGATCTGCAATACTTGTCATCTTACGACTCTCAGTAAGTTCAAGCGTTAACGCGTCTGTAGCTCTCGTTAAGTTCAGACGCCAGCGTGCTTGTACACAGGACTTAAACCATCTTATACACAGGACTTAGACCATCTTGCCCGACGGCAATTCCGCCCAGAGCTCAAATCCTGCCCGGCTATTATACATAAGGTGGAATACATCAGGCGGGACAAAAGAACCGGTCGCTGACGCTGACCGTAAAAACTCAGGGTCAAAAAAAAGGGAGTCCGAAGACTCCCTTTATTCATGGTGGGTCGTGCGTGACTCGAACACGCGACCAATTGGTTAAAAGCCAACTGCTCTACCGACTGAGCTAACGACCCAAAAACGCTTTGCCATCTACGGCGCCTGATGCGGCCCAGTCATAGATGACAATCAAGAATTCGAATGGTGGGTCGTGCGTGACTCGAACACGCGACCAATTGGTTAAAAGCCAACTGCTCTACCGACTGAGCTAACGACCCAAACGAGGCGCTTATAGTACGGATTTTGACGTAAATGGCAAGACCACCGCACCTGTTTTTTTACAGTTTTCTACAACTTGAGCCAAGGGCGCTGCTTACTCCCGCATCAGGGAAGTTTCTTGAGATAGTCCTGAGCCAAGCCAGCGGCGGCAGATCCTGGATACTTTTCAGCCGTACCGCGCAGGTAGGTCCGCGCCTGCGCCGACTCGCCCAAACGGTCCAGAGTCACGCCAAGCTTATAGTAAGCATCCGACGCCTTACGATGTTTCGGGTATCGACTCACCACCACCGTAAAGGCCTGTTTCGCCTGTTCCAGCTTTGGCATCACCAGGTAGACCTCACCCAGCCAGTAGTAGGCGTTAGCGGTAAGATCGGTGTTGGGATACTGATTAATAAAGGCATGCAACGCATCAACCGCCTTGTCGAACTGGCGCTGCCGTATAAGCTCATACGCCTGCTCATAGGCTTTCTTCTGGGCATCCGTCACGGGTTCCTTGCTGGCGGCAATCTCGGCTCCCGCAGTGCTCGCGGCCACCGGTGGCTCGGCCGCAGTGGCCGCCCCTGCCGTGGCTGGAGGCATCGCCCCGCCCGCTGGGGTACCGTTCTGGGATAGGCGTCGGTCCAGGTTCAGCAAGCGCTGATCGAGGTCCATATAACGATCCCGCTGCTGAGCCTTAAGCTGCTCGATCGTATAAGCCTGCTGCTCGACCATGCCTCGAAGTTCCCGCACCTCTTGCTGCAACTGTTCCACCATCAGATACACCTCGACAGCGCCACTCTGTGCCAGGGTCAAGGGAGACTTGCCGGCGGACGTTGTCGTCTGAAAGGGGGAAGAGGAAACAGTGGGCTGGGCAGAAACCCCACAGGCGACCAGGGCGGCCGCCAGTCCGAGACAGACCGGAAGGGAACTGATTCGTTTCATCCGATTCTGCATCTCTCTCTTGGTATAGCTAAATTTGGGTAGATCTATCTTGGGGTACATCTTTAAACCGGTACATCTTTAAACTGCCACATCTTTGGCACCAGACTGGAAGGCCGCCTGACCGGCCGTTGTGACGGTCAGGCAGGTCCAGACTGGAACTTACTTGTACTGCAGCTCAACGCGACGGTTCTTGCCCCAGGCGGACTCACTGTGACCAGGGTCCGCAGGAAACTCTTCACCGTAGCTGACGACTTCAATCTGGCCGGAGGAAACACCGTTGACCACCAGGAAGCGCTCTGCCGCTTTCGCGCGACGCTCACCCAACGCCAGGTTGTATTCCTTGGTGCCACGTTCGTCACCATACCCGTTCAACACGATGCGGGCATTCGGATTAGCCTGCAGGTAAGCCGCATGCG
Organism: uncultured Pseudomonadales bacterium; assembly: GCA_964467875.1. GTDB lineage: Bacteria > Pseudomonadota > Gammaproteobacteria > Pseudomonadales > Oleiphilaceae > JAEZAA01. Next base: position 7,406 of record CAYXVO010000043.1, read on the forward strand.
CCTGCAAAGGCATGTGGGCTTCTGGACGCAGGCTGCTGCTATCGAATTCGAAGTAGAACACACGCACTTCACGCAGCGCCTCACCTTCCGCCGATTGAGCCTGCTGCTCCTGCATCAGGCGCTGGCGCTCCAACTCCTCCGCGGTCAGGCCACCCAGTTCAGCGCCCATGCTGCTTTCGTCGGTTGCGGCACCGAAGTCGTCCGTACCACTGGTGTCCTTGGATGCAGTGCTACAGCCTGCGACGAAAGCCGCCAGAGATACCGCGATCAGGGACTTGCGTAAATCGATCAAAGTCATGAATACATTCCTTATTGAGCAAACCAAACCAGAGTGGGAAAAGCATTAATTCAGGAACGGTGACCAGGAAGGCTCTCGCACCTCACCCGCTCGGGACGGTAGCAGATACTTAGCCCCGGTTTCCACCGCCACGACGGCTAGAACGCCTTGATTTCCTTTTTTCGTGCCGTAAATTAGCATACTTCCATTGGGCGCAACACTCGGTGACTCATCCAGTCCGGTGTCACTCAGAATATCCATCTGACGGCTTTGCAAATCCAGAGATGCCAGACGGAAGTCACCCGCTCGCTGATGCACGAAGTACAAGGTCTTGCCGTCCGGACTGAAACGTGGACGGGAATTGTACTTACCCTCGAACGTCAGGCGGGTTTCATTGCCTGGATTGGCCATGTCGACCTTATAGATCTGCGGACCGCCGCCCCGATCCGAGGTAAAGACCAGACTGCTCCCATCCGGAGACCAGGCTGGCTCGGTATCGATTGCCCAATGGTTGGTGATACGTTGAAGGCTTTTACTCTGCACGTCCATAACGTAAATTTCCGCATTACCGTCTTTTGACAGCGTCATCGCAATGCGGCGGCCATCCGGAGACCAGGAGGGAGCACTGTTCAGGCCGGGAAAGCCAGTTAGCTTGCTGCGTCGCCCCGTGCCAAAAACCTCCTGGATATAGATCGCCGGGCGCTTGCCCTCGAATGATACGTAGGCCAGACGGCGGCCATCCGGTGACCAGGAAGGCGACATGATCGGCTGATCCGATTTCAGAATCACATTGGAGCGGCGACCATCGGCGTCGGCGATCTCCAGTTGATAGCGCGCAGCACCCTTGCCCAGGTTCTGCAGCGTGACATAGGCGATTTTGGTGGAAAAAACACCCTTAAGCCCAGTCAGCTCCTCATACACCGCATCACTTACATGGTGCGCCAGATCCCGCAGGCTGTTTTGGCTACCGGTTACCACCTCACCCAGTATCCGCTGGGATGAGTTGACGTCATAGAGCTCATAACGCACCTTGAACTGACCCGCGCCCGCAGCCTCAAGGCTACCTATCAACAGATAGCGCTGCCCCAGCAAACGCCAGTCCCGCACAAAGACTTCGTTCGCGCTGCTCGGAAGGCTCAGCATCTTGCCCTGATCAAGCGGAGTGAATTGCCCCGTACGCTCCAGGTCATCGGCAACGATTCTACCCACATCCTCCGGCAGAGCAGCCCCCGTGCGGTTGGCAAAGGGCACTACCGCGATGGGAATCGCTTCGCGGGAGCCCTGGGTAATCTCGATCACGAGCTCGGCCTGGGCCGGTGCCAACCAAAACGTGCCCAACAACATGAATATGGACACGAACAACGACCAGATCCGCTGCCTGCGGATACGGCCGAGAGCCTGCAAATTTATCAACTCACTGCCCCTTAGGATTGAATAACAAAGTGAACTCACGGAATCGCTCAAACAACTGACTGTTCTCAGGCACCGGATATCGATCCACGGCACGTGCCGCACTTAGCACGGAGCGATCGAACGCCGCGTTGCCACTGCTTCTGACCAGTTCAACCGAAACCAGTTCCCCAGTCGGAACCAAACGAATGCGCAGGATTGCCTGGGTGCCGGCTGCAATATTGGGAGGCTCGATCCACTGCCGCTCAATGGCTCGCTGAATCAAGGCTGTGTAGCGTGCCGTCTCGCTCTCCTCGACAGCCCGGGATTGCTGAGCCGCCTGTGACTGCTGATACGCCTCGCGCAACCTGCGCTCCGCCTCTGCCGCTTCGTTCGCCAAGCGCTCCTCTGCCTTGCGCGCCTCCTCCTTGAGCTTACGCTCCTGCTCTTCCTTAGCCTTGCGCTCCTGCTCCTTCTTTCGAGCTTCTTCCTGCTTGCGCGCTTCTTGCTCGCGCTTTTTCTGTTCTTCTAGCTTTTTTTGATCCTCGAGCCTCTTCTTTTCTTCCTGCCGCTTCTGCTCTGCGCGTTTCTTCTGTTCTTCCAGTTTTTTCTGTTCAGCTAGCTTTTTTTGTTCAGCTAGCTTTTTTTGTTCAGCGATCTTCTTCTGTTCGACGGCCTTCTTTTGCTCTGCCAGCCGTTTCTGTTCTGCCTGTGTCTTCTGTTCGGCCTGCTTCTTTTCAGCAGCGATGCGCAACCGTTCCTGCTCGTCCTGGCGCTGCTTTGCCTCATCCGGATCGGGACGGGGCGGTTCCGGCTTGGCGACGGGTTTTGGCTCGGGCTGCTGTGCCAACATTTCCGCCAACATGTCGTCCGTGACCATCACCGCATTGATATGGCGCGGCGTCGCCTGGGGCTTTTCGGAACTAAACGGCCAGCTAAACGACATCATCAGGATAACGCCGACGTGCAGCAGCACCGCATATCCTGCGGGTTTGTAATAACTGGGATCCAATTTGAACTTAAACAACGCCACTCCACCGCATCGGTATAGTCATCAGGCTCTCAAGCCCTTAGGGATTTTCGGTAATCAGACCGACCGATTCCACGCCGCTCTCCTGAACGGCCGCCATCAGACGAACCACCTCACCGTATTCTGCATGACGATCACCCCGCACTAGGACTTTGATCTTGGGAGTCTGCTGCAGAATCTTGCTGACACTGTCTTTCAACGTGGCCAGATCGGTGGGATTGCCCGGCTCGCCGCCAATTTCCATGTAGTAGGCGCCATTGCTGTCCACGCTCACAATAATGGGCGGTTGCTGATCCTGCACTTCCATGGGATCGGAGGTTACCTGGGGCAACTCCACCTTCACGCCCTGGGTGAGCATGGGCGCGGTCACCATGAAGATAATGAGCAAAACCAGCATCACGTCGATGTATGGCACGACATTGATGTCGGACATTGGCTTCTTGTGCTTCTTAGCCATAAAATTACCTTTCGTAACCCAGTGGGCCAAATCCGACGCTGGCTCTCCCAGCGTCGCATAAGCGTCGGCATCAGGACTTGGCGTGCACCTTACGATGCAGGATGCTGGCGAACTCCTCGGCAAACGTCTCGTACTGAGTGACCAGCTTGTCAGAGTTTGAAGAGAAACGGTTATAGGCAATTACAGCCGGAATTGCGGCAAACAGACCCATGGCGGTCGCCACCAGGGCCTCGGAGATACCGGGTGCAACCGTGGCCAGAGTGGCCTGCTGCATTTGCGCCAGACCGCGAAACGAATTCATGATGCCCCATACGGTACCGAACAGCCCCACATAGGGACTGGTGGAACCAACGGTGGCAAGAAAAGAAAGATTGTTACTGAGTTTTTCGTTTTCACGACTCACCGCCACTCGCATGGCACGGTTGGTCCCTTCCATCACCGCGTCCGGATCAACACCGGATTGTTGACGGAGGCGGGTAAACTCCTTGAAGCCGGCGCGAAATATGGATTCGAGGCCGCTATTGGCGTCCGCGCTGCCACTCACTTCGCGAAACAGCTGATTCAGATCCATCCCGGACCAGAACCGTTCCTCAAACGACGCTGCCGCCTTCTGGGCCAGCTTATAGGTGTTGATCCGTTGAAAAATTATGACCCAGGACACAATCGATGCCACCATCAGCAACAACATGACCATTTGCACCAGAAAACTGGCCTCGGCAATCAGTCCCCAGATCGATAGTTTATCTTCCACCTTTATAAGCTCCCCTACTGAATCTTGTATTCACGCACCCCGACAACCTTAGTAACTATCTCACAACCTACCGCGCGACTCCTGGACCGCGTTGGACGTGCGCTCCGATGCTCATGTATGCGGTATACACTGCGCTTCGGTGCTCAGTCCGCCTTGTCCAGAACCCGCTCGTGACGGTTGTGAAATAGGTACTTAGCGCCTGTTCGGGCTTATTTTATCTTGGGCAACATTGGTCCAGGGTAAACTCGCCCCTGCCAAACATTGCCTGGAAATCACCGCGAGAGGACTGCCTTGCGCTGCAGTCTCTGCGATCGGATCGAATCACGCCCGCAGGCCCTGTAACGCCGCGACCAGTTCGGGCGGCAAGCGGCGTGGCTTAAGCGATTGAGCGTCCACACAGGCAACCTTGACCTCGGCACTGACCAGAAGTTCCCTGGCGTGGCGACGCCAGACCTCCTGCTCAAAGACAAGAAACGTGCGTCCGAATTCGCTCACCCGTGCCGTCACATCCAGCTCGTCATCCAGCACCGCAGGCTTGCGATATTGCACATTCAAGCTGTGCACCACGTAATTGATGCCAGCATCCAGTTGGATCACCTTGGCGAAACCGAGGCCGCGAATCAGCTCCGTACGG
>CAYXVO010000044.1:0-2039 GCA_964467875.1 uncultured Pseudomonadales bacterium
GGAAGAAGGTGGAAATGCGGCGCCAGAACGGCTCAGCCAGGTTACTGCCACCGAGGTAGCGTAAGGGCTTGTGGCAGGATGGACAGTTGGCGGCCTGACGGCTCCCTGCACTGGGGACACATCCACGACAGAAATCACCAAAGCAATGATTACAATGCCAGTGCGCGGGGGCCAGCGGGTGATACTTGCAATAGGTTTTCACGGCAGCCTGATTCCATCCTTTGTACTTGTGCAGGGTGACTCACCCATGTCCGAACCGATGAAGCGACATGAATAAAAGTCACGTGCAGTAAGCATATCAGGCTTTCCGCGCCTTGCCGGAAAACGCCCTGAATTACAGCGTTCGGGCTGGCTTTCTGGCGATCAAAAACAGCCATTTGCTGAGAACAGATTCAAGCAGCAGCTGTGCGTTGGGATTCTGGTGCATACGCAGACTACGGGTCGCCCCCTGGATTTCATCCAAAAAGGCAAAGAGCTCTTCCGCTGGCGCCTTGGTGGCCACGTATTCCAGCATCTTGCGTGCACTGGTGTCGCTAAGCGCCAGCACCGACCCCGACTCGCGAAACGAGATCGCGGCTGCCGTCCATTGATACAGCCATGCCAGGATCCGTGCGAGATCAAGCTTCTGCCAGCGCGCTGCCACCTCGAATGGCGATTGATCCCGCTTCAGCACCGCCGCCAGATCCGCTAGCAGTGTGCGCTGCTCCTCAAGGGCGCCAGACTGCGCCAACTGCAAGGCCGCAAGCGGTGCCCCACGGGCAATTCGCAGCAACACGTCGGCATCCGCCGCGGCGTCTCCCAATTGGGTCGCCAGCCACGGCAATGCAACCTCGGGCGCGGGCGACGGCAGAGCCCAGATCTGACAACGGCTCCGAATGGTCGGTAACAGCTGGCTCGGCACATGGGACACCAGAATAAGTACCGCATCGGCGCTAGGCTCTTCCAATGTTTTCAAAAGCGCATTGGCGGCATTCTGATTCATGGCTTCAGCCGGACTGACAATGGCGACTTTACGACGGCCCTGTTGCGGGGTCTTGGCAATGAATTCATTCAAGTCGCGAACCTGATCCACCTTGATCACGCGCCCCGCCTCTTCGGGCTCGAAATATCGCACGTCGGGATGACTCTCCGCGTCCAGCAAAAGGCAGGACTTGCAGCGTCCGCACGGCTCCTGACTCTTTGCATCCAGACACATGAGAAAGCGTGCCAGAATGCGGGCGAAATCGAGCTTTCCGATTCCCGCCGCACCGGCCAGCACCAACCCGTGAGGGAGCCGGCCCGCTTCATGAACACGGACTAACTGTTCCCAGGTCGCCTGTTGCCAGGGAAATCGTTCACCCATTTCAATCAACTCCCTCTCCAATCCCAACCCCAATCCAAATCCAAATCCAAATCCAAATCACTCAAGCGACGGCCACGCTAACACAGTCCACCGCCGAGCGACAACGCGGGCCAATCTCAAGACAACCGCAAGCGCCGAATGGCACGCTGCACGACCTTTGCCTCGGCTTGTAGAGCCTTCCGGTCGCGGTTTATCCCACCGTACAGCAACCGTTCCAGGTGGCGTTCCAGAAGCTGGATTTCACGGGCAGCACGGGGATACTCCTGAATGGCTCGCCGTGCATAGCGACGCGGGGTCTCTCCTGGCAGCCGAGGCATTCCCTGACGCGCCAGGCGACGCTCGAAACGGCGATACAGCCGCTTCACCGGGTCCCGTTCAACCGCACGCTCCGCCCCCAGCAACCAGACGAGGCCGACCAACATTCCCGCCAGAAGCACGCAGAGCAACCAGATTCCCAACGTCTGCAGATTAATCCCGGAGTACCAGCGCTTGAAAAAGTCCAACTGAGCATTCTGGTCATACTGGACCACCCAGCGCTGCCAGTCATAGTTCATTCGGTCCATGCCCAGGCGCAACCATTGCACAACGCCTGAGTCACTGTAACGGGACAGGGAGAATGGTGCCTCGGCCAGAAACGCGGAATCCCGCGCCATGGCTTGGCGCATGCCGCGACTCACCCGGTCGGGTGCAACCATTG
>CAYXVO010000044.1:2049-11939 GCA_964467875.1 uncultured Pseudomonadales bacterium
TGGATCGAGCTGAATCCAGCCCAGTCCATCGATCCAGGCCTCCGTCCAAGCGTGGGCGTCATACTGATGCACCATCAAATAACCACCATCAGGGTTCCATTCCCCCCCCTGATAACCGACCACCATGCGTGCCGGGACACCGGCGGCTCGAAGAGCGAAAGTCAGCGCGCTGGCAAAATGAGCACAAAATCCACGCTGAGTCTGAAACAGAAACTGATCAATCTCATGCCCCGACAACAGGGGTGGTTCCAGCGTGTAGAAAAACGGGTGCTCCCGGAAGTATCCCATCAGGGCACTCGTCAGCGCCTCACCGCCCCCATGGCGCTCCCGCAGTTGCGTCACCCAGGCAACCGTTGCCGGATTCACACCCGGCGCCAGCGCCGTATACCAAGCCCGCTCCACATCTGTGAGCAGCCCCGGCGGCGAGTTGGTGCCGATCCCGAGTTGATAGCGGATGGGTTGGCGTAAAGGCTCACGAAATCGCACCAAGCCATCTTCGGTCAGCTGGAAACGTCCGGCACCTTTCACAGGCGAAGCCAGTGCCATTCCCCAGGGCTTTCCAGTCGGCTCCTGAATGATTTCATAACGTGGCAGGCCTTGATCTGCTATCCGCGTTCCGTTCGGTTCCCTGTCAGCCTGTAGTTCGCGTCTTTCCTGCCACTGACGCTGATCGGATATGCGCCATTCGCCACCACGGTACTCATCAAGTATTAAAGCCCGCCAATAGAGCTCAAGTTGCGCAGGAGGCGCGCCTTCAAACCGAACCCGGAACGCACGTTCGCCGGATTGGGCAAGCTTTGCAACATCGCCCGGCTTGATCCGATCAGAAATTCCGGTCCAGGTTGTGTCAGTCTTCAGCGGCACCGTCCAGAGTGGCGCAACACGGGGAAATAGCACATATGCCGCCAGCACCAAGGGCAACGCCTGCGCCATGAGCTTGGCCACCGTCAGTCCGGCCCGGCGAACATTACCCTGGCCCACGCCCTGATTGATGGCAACCAAGCCCATCAGACAGAGGCCGACCGCTAGCAGAATATACAGGGAGATCCAGAGGGACTGGTCGAACAGGAACTTGGTTGCCAGCAAAAAGAACGACAGGAAAATAAACAGGTAAAGATCCCGGCGCTGACGTACCTCAAGCACTTTCAGTGCATAGGTCATCGCAAAGAATGCCACGGCGGCCTCGACTGAAAACTGGGTACGGTAGGTGACGAAGAACAAGCCGACCCCCGCCAATATGGCCAGCCCCCGCAACCAGGGACCCGGCGCCGTGATATAGCCGTTAAACGAAGACCAGCGCCAAGCGGTAAAAATGCATGTCAACACCAGCAGCCAAACTGGTAGATAGGTCACATGGGGGAGTAACACCGCCACCTGCACCACCAACAACCACTTCATGCTGCTCAAGCTGTTGTATTTTGGCATTGCCACCAGCTGCTGCATTATCTGCTCCGCGGAGGTTGAGCGAGGGGCACAACCGGATCGACGCCGTAAAGTGCCAAAGCAGTCAAGCATTGCTCTCGATGAACACGCCCGCTTCCCACATTAATCTCTCTATCTGGAAGGCGTAAACCGAACGACTGTTGCGCGGCAGACAGTGCAACCACCCGCTCCGCCAGAGCCGCCAGGCGCCGCTCAACATCGAGACCTCGATAATCATCGAAAGCAAGCCACTGACTCAGACCATGGTGACTGCCGAACTCCTTAGTGAACAACTCCCCTTTTTGCGCAAACTGCTTCCAGGCAATGTGTTTGAGAGAATCACCCGGCATATACTGGCGCAGCCCCTGGTAGTCGCCACTGCCTTTCACCAGACGGGTTTCGCCTTCGTCCGCTCCCCCTTGGTTGATCGTTGGTGGCGCTGCCACCGGCTTCGGATACACCGGCGCTTGGGCCTGCAAGTCGAGCCAGGTCCAGGTTCGCACCAGACCAAATGGGTAAAACGACTGCACCAGCAAACGCTCCGGACGCAGCAGGCCGCGCTTTCGGGTGGGATGCCCGAGAGCTACATGGACAGCGCCCGCCCCCACGTGTGCCAGGAAATCACCCTCCCCTTGCTGTTTCCAGCCTAACTCCAACGCCTCGCTCGAACGTCCCATGTCCTGCTTTAGCTGTATCCGAAACTGGGCGTCTTCGCCTGGAAAGCACCCCTCGGCCGAGGTCAGCTCAACGGACAAGCCCGCAAGATTTCGATAGCTGTGTAGGATGGACACCGCAAACACAGCGCCGAGTAGAAAGGTAAACGCATAGAGCATGCTGTTTTGATAATTAATCGCAGCCAATAACAAAACGACCAGCATGGCGAGAAAAATACCGCCAGCGCGGGATGGAAAAATAAAGATCGAACGATGATCCAGTCGCACGGAGGATGAGGCGGGAATCCGGATATTTAGCCAGCCTTGCATTCGACGCTCGACTGACTGGCGCACTGTCGCTTTGATCGTCAGTGCCACTGGTTGCTCGCTGGATTCAAGTGAATTGCCGGGATGTGGTCAGAACAGGGCATTATGAGTAACCAATTTATGGAGAGGTTCGCGGTTTTTCCAAATGCCGCTCATTTCTTTATGCGAGCCTTCAGCTGTGACTCCATGTATTCATTAAAGCTCAAAGGCTTTCTATAGACATTTCCGCTAATAAATCCGAGTTCCTCGACAAAGACGGAGCGGCCCTTCAGAATCATAGTCACGATTGTAGATTTTAAACTACAATTTTGAGTAAACATGTTTGGGCTTTGTAACAGCGGTGCGCTGGTTGCCTTGAACACACGTGACGACTTTCGGCACACCAACCAGCGTAGCGACCGCATTGGAGCGACCATGAAACGAAGCGTCCTTAGCATTGCATGCAGCGCATGCTTACTGACTTCATCCACAGGCTTTGCCGACGTGCGATCCCTCACCAGCTCAGAGCTGACGGAGACCTATATTGAGGACTCCACCATCATCGTTACGCCAGCCCAGAAGCCTAGCCAGGAAGTGCCCCGGAAAATCGTGACGTACACCCTGGGCCCCAGCGAACCGGTGATAACGGAGGAGGAAGCACAGGCCGCGCTGGTTCAGGAACGGGAGAATTTTCGTGCTCGAACGGATATCGCTGAAGAAAGCGCACGTCAAGTGATTGAAGGACTTGCCGCCATCGAACGACAACCACTGCCTACCCTTCCCGCGCTAACCGAGCGAACCATCAACATCCCGAACAATCCGGGCTTGGTGATTCCCGAAGGGCCATTCAACATGCCGCTGATTGGCGAAAACCTGGGGCTTTCGTCGGACGGTCAGCGCCTCACGCTTTCCATCGGAGGCAACCTGCAGGGCGTAGACCCGATCGTGTTGCAGGAGATTCAGAGCCAGTTGATCAATTTGCAGCAGCGTCCCAATGGCGTCTATGACCTCACCATTGATATTCCTCAGCGTTAACAACCAAACGTAAGACATAACTATCCCGCATTAAAAAACCACTCATTCGAGTGGTTTTTTAATGCCTCGTGGTTTGTGCCAATGGCTTATGGTCTATACCAATGACTTGTGGCTCGTAGCAATGACTTGTGCCAAACGCTCCCGCCGGCACTATCCAAACCATCCTTCACAACGCACAAGGCACCGCCGAAGCGGTGCCTTGTGGAGCATAACCTACCTGACGAATCAGGTAGAGTCAGGCATTAACGACCAGACAGAGTCAGGTCAACGCCGGATACGTCCATACCCAGAATTTCAACAGCACCCATGGATGCAGTTTTGATATTCAGGTTGTCCGCACCAGTGCGGTATACGGAGATAGCGTCAACGCGCAAGCTGATGTTGGCGTTTTCGAAGCCGATTGCAATACCGCCGCCGATTTGTCCGCTAGCAGGCTGACCACCATGTGCCTGAGCGTCGTCAAACACGCCGTCAACAATGATGTCGGCGTAGCCGGCAATTTTGATGCCTTCAGCAATCACACCGCCCAGTACGCGGCTGCCAGCGGCTTCCAGGGGATCGCCAGTGTGGATGTTGGTTGCACGGTTGTAGCTTTCCAGGTCAACTTCCCACTTGAAAGCGTCGATCGTGATACCAGCCTCATCCCAGTTCGCTGCCAGCAGTTTTGATTGGTCGATAACGCCAGTTGTTGCGTCTTTACCGTAGTCAACTGAACCCATAGCGACTTCCATCAGCAAGCCGCTCTGACCGCTGATGTCTGCCATAGCTGCATCGTCAATTGCTTTCAGTTCTGCTTGCGCGAAAGGAGCAGCGGCGATTGCGGAAACCAGTACCAATTTTTTCAGGCCTTTCATTTCATTTCTCCTAAAATGTTATTTTTTTAGTGTCATAAAAATGCCCTAGGGGCTTCCTTACAGATCGTGTATCTCCTTTTTCTGACACCCGATCATGTAATTCTGGTGAGTGTTACTGTATGTTGCGATCTTCTAACATTCCGTGACATTTCTCACAGTTTGTCTGACTCTCAACAACTTATCAGCTTTATCCCGCTGAACTGTACAGTTGCACGACTCACCGCACTTGCCTCGCCACCGCTCTGCTTTCGCAGTACCTGCATGCAAGTTCAATGAGATTCAGTCTAGACTTCCCCCCCTCCATGTACCGTGACAACCCTCACATTTCGTAACCATACGTTAATTTTTGTGAGGCAATACCCAGTCACGCGCAATCTGGTTACAATTGTGCGGTCGTTTGTCGGCGTGAATCGTCACTCATTGGATTCGAAACCCTCCATGCCGGACATATCCAACCAGCACATCACCTACAGCACCGATAGTTTTAGTTTTGCAAAGCGCCTGCAAGATTTGCCTGGCTTTGTCTGGCTGGAAAGCGGAGGTCAGCAGCGCCCCGGAGTTGACGTGATCAGTGCTTGTCCGGGACTCGAGTTATCGCTGGAAGGTGGCCGATTGGTGCAGAGGCCATGCACACCCGAGGCCTGCGATTCCATTGCCCATGCCCTGCCCGCAGATGCCGTCATTGAGGTGTTGGCAGCCAATCCAGATTCGGACTGGATAGGCTATCTTACCTACGATGCCGCAGAAGAATCCTTGAAACGGCAACCCGTCACCCGCCAGCCGAAGCCAACGCCGGCTCTCCAGCTGGCACGTTACGACTGGGCGCTGATTCTCGATCATGCAGCGGGAACCGCAAGCCTCAAATGGTATGAAGGCTGCTCGAAGACCACGCGCGAGCAGATCCTTGCACGACTTTTCGGTAGGTCTGTAGATAATGCAGCGCCATCCGAGCCTACGGATTTTCGTCTCCAGGGCCCATTTCGATCAGATCAAACCCGAGACCAGTACTGTTCCAGTTTTCAACGCATCCAGGACTACATACGAGCGGGCGATTGTTACCAGGTTAATTATGCCCAGCGCTTTTCCACGCGGTACCAAGGCGACCCCTGGCATGCTTACCTTGCCCTGCGCAGAATCACCAAAGCACCCTACGGTGCGTTTCTACGAACACCGGTAGGTGCAGTCTTGAGCTTTTCCCCCGAGCAGTTTCTGCATATTGAGGGGCGGCATATCCGCACCGCTCCGATCAAAGGCACACGTCCCCGAGGCCCAACGGCGGCGGACGATCTTCTGCTCCGGCAAGAGCTCGCAGCCAGCACCAAGGACCGCGCCGAGAATCTGATGATCGTTGATCTACTGCGTAACGACCTTGGTCGCCACAGCGAGACGGGCTCCGTCAAAGTAGAACACCTGTTCGAGATCCAGACCTATCGCAACGTACACCATCTGGTCAGCACCATCAGTGCGACCCTGAACGCCGGCACTCATCCATTGCGCCTGTTCTTCGATGCTTTTCCAGGCGGGTCCATTACCGGCGCACCCAAACGGCGTGCCATGGAAATCATTGCCGAGCTTGAGCCACACCGGCGCTCGGTTTATTGCGGGTCCATATTCTGGTGGTCGGCAGAGCATGTACTACGCAGCAATATTGCCATTCGTACGCTGGTCTGCGAACAGGGGAATCTGTACTGCTGGGGCGGAGGAGGAATTGTTGCTGATTCGGAGGAGGAACAGGAATATCAGGAGTCGATTAACAAGGTCGCCCTGTTCATGCAGGCACTTGAACAGGCCTTCCTCTAGGTCTCACATCCGATTAGTTCCACGTTAGGCGAGTTTCACGGTAAGCGAGATTCGCGCTAGGAAGCTCTCACGACAGACAGTCTCATGTCGGACTGGCAGCACTGTCAGCGCCGCCAGCCGGACATACCGATCAATCTAGCTGCCGTTCGCTAGCCTTGCGAAATTCGTCCTTCAGCTCTTCAAATGTATGAACAGCGGGAAACTGTGGAAACTCCCGGATTACGTTTTCCGGTGCATGAAACAGGACCCCAGCATCTGCTTCAGCCAGCATGGTGGTATCGTTGTAGGAATCGCCCGCTGCAATGACACGATAATTCAAGGAATGAAAAGCCTTGACCGACTCGCGCTTGGGGTCTTTCTGGCGTAAGCGATAATCAACCACCCGGCCACGCTCGTCGACCACCAGCTTGTGACAGAACAACGCCGGATAGCCCAGCTTCTTCATAAGGGGCATGGCGAATTCGTAGAAGGTGTCGGACAGGATGACGACCTGAAAACGATCCCGCAACCAATCCACAAACTCCCGAGCGCCTTCCAGTGGCTCCAGCGTATTGATGACCTCCTGAATATCCGCCAGGCCATACCCGTGCTGCTCCAACAGGGCAATACGCTGCTTCATCAGGACATCGTAATCGGGGATATCCCGAGTCGTAGCACGTAGCGCCTCAATACCGGTTTTCTCCGCGAACGCGATCCAGATTTCCGGTATCAGTACACCCTCTAGATCAAGACAGGCCAACTCCACAAGGTTCTCCTTTAAATACAATCATGGTGCGAGATGAGGCACATAATAATCGAATCGGCAAAGGTTGCATAATCGTGCTCGCTGGTTAAAATCGAAACAGCAAAAGCCACCAAGGACAAGAACAAAAATATAAGGAGCTTCCATGGCCATTTCGCTACGCAAACTCAGTTGTATCGTCACCCTGAACGCTCTTGGCGTCTCCCTGACTCTTCTCACGTTTTCGCAATTCAGCTGATCCGTCTGTTGAACCAGGCAGACCGTCGCGTGGGCGTCCGTAAGGAAGCACGCTCAAGCGATTTATAAGGTTATAAGCGCAGAGTCTTTGGGCTGGCAGCCAATATCTGTTATTTTGCGGCGGTTATTGACCCCTGTTGCGCCGTCCTGATGAAGGTTGCGCCATCCTGAACACGGTGACCCATGCTGACCGAAAACGACGTCCTCGAACTGAACCAGAAGCTCCAGGACCAGACGCCGAAAGAGATCCTGCGGCACGCCTTTGCCCAGTCCGACAACATCGCGCTTTCGTTCAGCGGAGCCGAAGACGTCGTGCTGGTTGACATGGCGGTCAAGCTGAACAAAAACGTGCGTGTATTTAGCCTCGACACCGGTCGACTGCATGGCGAGACCTATCGCTTCCTCGATAAGGTTCGCCAGCATTACCAGATTAATCTGGAGATCTTGTTTCCCGAGCGGGAAGCCACCGAGCGGCTTGTGAGCGAAAAAGGGCTTTTTAGCTTTTATCAGGACGGCCATCACGAATGTTGCGGGATTCGAAAGGTCGCCCCCTTGCGCCGTAAACTGGCAACGCTTAACGCCTGGGTAACCGGCCAGCGCCGGGACCAAAGCCCCGGCACCCGCGCCGATGTGCCAGTCGTTCAGATCGATGTGGCTAATTCTGGCCCAGGCAGACAGCTCATCAAGTTCAACCCGCTTGCCAACTGGACGTCCCAGCAGGTCTGGGAATACATCCGGATGTTCGATGTGCCATATAACGAACTCCACGAACGTGGCTTTATTAGCATTGGCTGCGAGCCCTGTACCCGAGCCGTTCTACCCAATCAGCACGAGCGCGAAGGACGTTGGTGGTGGGAAGACGCCGGGCATAAAGAGTGCGGCCTGCATCTGGTCAACCTCAAGCCCTAGTCAATCGGGAACGCAGCGCCGCCCTAATTCCGCCCACGAGCCGCCCTCGCCCACAAGTAGAAATGGCGGCCATAAACGTTGCGTAAGATTGTGCAGCTGTGCGCTATCGCAATGGATGACGCACAGCTGCGACTTTGATGCTCCTCAACCACCATCAGGATTCAGCCGAGTCAGTGCCGCGGCAGTTCAATCCCCTGAAAGAGCTCCTCAACTTCGTGCCTGCTCGCACACTGAGCAGCACGATCAATCAAGTCGCGGGTCAGGTGCGGCGCAAAACGGCGCATGAAATCATACATATAGCCACGCAAGAACGTTCCCTTGCGAAAGCCAATTTTCGTCACGCTGGGCTTGAACAGAGCACTTGCGTCGAGCGCGACCAGATCCCTATCCAGCTGTTCGTCAAATGCCATCGAAGCAATAATTCCCACCCCTAACCCCAGCCGCACATACGTTTTAATCACGTCTGCATCCGCTGCGGTAAACACAACCTTGGGCGACAACCCCTCGTGCGTGAACGCATCATCAAGCTTTGAACGTCCGGTGAACCCAAACACATAGGTCACGATTGGATAGCCGGCAACGTCCGCCAGAGACAATTTTGCTACCTGCGCCAGGGGATGCCCCTTCGGCACCACAACGCAGCGGTTCCAAGTATAGCAAGGCATCATGACGAGATCATTGAACAACTCCATGGCCTCCGTCGCGATGGCGAAATCCGCTGTGCCATCCGCTGCCATTTCCGATATCTGCATCGGAGTGCCCTGATGCATGTGTAGTGAGACGTCAGGATACTCATCCATGAAGCCTTTGATGATCGGAGGAAGCGCGTAACGCGCTTGCGTGTGCGTCGTGGCCACGGCCAAGTTACCAACACGCTCGTTGCTAAACTCCTGGGCGACTCGCTTGATGCTCTCGACCTTACGCAGAACTTCGCCGGCGAATTGAATGATCGTCTCGCCGGCTGGCGTAATACGCGTCAGATGCTTGCCGCTTCGGGAAAACACTTCAACCCCGAGTTCATCTTCGAGCAGGCGGATCTGCTTGCTGATTCCAGGCTGAGATGTATACAGGCTCTGAGCTGTCGCCGATACATTCAAGTCATGATGGGCCACTTCCCAAATGTAACGCAGTTGTTGCAGCTTCATATTTCCTCCGGACTGAATCCATGTACCACACAAACAGGCATAAAAATATAATCAAATATTCCTTTTAAGAATAGACCACAGGCTCTAAAGTTTGTCGATGCCTTGCCGGAGCGCCAGACGCTTAGTCGTCGCCACTGCCTCCTCAAGCTCCAACAGTCGCAATCAGAAGCAGAGTCTATGGAATTCTTTCTGTACGTTTTGGCAGGTGCCGGTGTCGGCTTTGCCGTCGGACTGACAGGCGTCGGTGGCGGCTCCTTGATGACCCCACTCTTAATCCTTTTCGGCTTTCCACCCAACGTCGCGGTCGGAACTGACCTAATCTACGCCTCCGTCACCAAAGCCGGTGGCGTTGCCCTGCATCATCGCCAGCGCACCGTGAACTGGGGCCTGACCCTGCGTCTGGGATTGGGTAGCATCCCCGCATCAGTGGCCACCATCTTCGTCCTCTCCCATTACTTCCCCGATGCGTCCGCCTATGAGCATCTTCTGACCAGCAGCCTTGGCTTCATGCTGATCGTCACGGCAGCCGTGCTTTTACTCAAGGGACGCCTGCAGGGCGGCCACCCGCGCGACATCAACAGCGTACCCGAACTGACGCCACGCAAGACCGTTGCGACCATCATAATGGGCGTGGCTTTGGGTGTGTGTGTCACCCTTTCATCCGTGGGCGCAGGAGCCTTTGGTGCCGCCATCCTCATGGTACTGTTTCCTTACCTTGCCACGGTGAGAATCATCGGTACCGACCTCGCGCACGCCGTGCCGCTGACCATGGTTGGAGGACTTGGGC
>CAYXVO010000045.1:0-1338 GCA_964467875.1 uncultured Pseudomonadales bacterium
CTGTAGAACAGGACTTTGTCCCAGATGACGATGGGAACCTGAATGGAGCTGGTGGAACGCACCCGAATAAGCACGTCGAGCGGTGCCTCGGCGGCTAGCTGCAAAGGCGCGACAAAATGTCGATGCTCCACCGGGCGCTCCGGGTAGGGCAGTTTGTCACCCAGGGCCAGATGCTGGACGATGCTGTTGTCGCGCACCAGGTAGATGTCCACGTAGTCCAGCACCGGATAGGCGATCTCCATGAGCCAGTCGGCCTGGCTGCTGTCATTGCGTAGTTGGAAGCGCAGCCACCAGACGGATTCGCTATAGCCCTGATTAAAGACTTCGTCCGTACTCCGTTCCCAGGTGTGATTGCCGGCCAGAAGCTCGCGCGCGGTCAGGGAGCCGGACCGGTCTTCCAGATAGTCGATGCCAGTGCCGACGGGCTGTTTGTATAGATGCGTTTCCAGCACGATCGTCTTGGGTTGCACGAGCTGGGCCGCCTGGACACTGGTCCAACCCAGTAGTGTGATCAGGAGTGCGCAGAGCAGCTGTAGGCATGGCTTCCATCGAGTCACGGTAGTTTCTCATTTAATATCGTTGCTGGTTTCAGCATAGACGAAAACCTGGCCTCGCACCGGTGGCGGGTCAGGTCGGGAGAATTCGATGGATTCGGTTAAGTGGCGGTTCCATGGCCGCCTGAACGACTTTCTGTCCCGCGAGCGTCGGGGGCGGGGCTTTTATCACGACCTGAAGCCTGCCCAGAACCTCACATCCCAAGGCAGTCCCTGCGGCCAAACCATCAAGGACGCCTTTGAAGCACTTGGGGTGCCGCATCCAGAAGTGGCGGTGATGTGCGTCAACGACAGCCCCGTGGATTTCTCCTATCAGTTGCAGCCACACGACGAGGTGGCGATTTTCCCGCACGGCGAGGCGCCCGGGGTCGCGACGCGCTGGCAGATGCCGTTTCTACCGCCCGGCCGGCCGTGCTTCATTCTGGATGTACATCTGGGGGCATTGGTGCGTTATATGCGGCTGGCGGGGTTCGATTGTTTGTACCAGGCCACCGACCTTGGCGACGCCCGCATCGCGGAACTGGCCTGTGAGCAGCAACGGGTCGTGCTGACCCGCGATGTGGGATTACTCAAGCGCAATCAGGTCAGCTGGGGCTATCGCCTGCGCACCGTGCAGCCCAGGCTGCAGTTTCGCGAAATAGTAGCGTACTTCAAACTGAAGCCCTGGTTCGACCCCTTCAACCGCTGTTCGCTGTGCAACAGTGAACAACTGGTTCCGCTCAGCCGGGCAGACGCCCTGCGCCAGATGCCGGAGGGCGTGCCCCCGGCAATCGAGGAGCTCTGG
>CAYXVO010000045.1:1348-11856 GCA_964467875.1 uncultured Pseudomonadales bacterium
GGAACTGTCGGTGTTGCGGCAAAATCTACTGGCAGGGCTCCCATTACGACGGTATTCAGAGCTTCATACGGTCGGTTTAGAAGATCTGGCTGTTATACATATAAGCCACAGCCCGCGTTCTCAGAGATACGTTGTCGCTTTTTTCCGCATTGGGCTATTTTCGCTGGGCCTTGGACTACTGTCGCCAGGCCTTGTCTAAACAGGGTGCTTAGATAAGGCCTGGCGGGCTAGGAGACTTTGCCAAGGACTAGGCGGCTTCGCCAGACTGGAGGGTTAGGCGATTTCGCCAAGATAGTGCTCAAGGAACGTGAATTCCTGCTTCACGGTTTGCTTGACCGTGATCGCCACGAATTCCGCCAGCTTGGAACCCACCAGTGGAACCTTGCTGTCGATGTTGATCAACACCGTGACTTTGGCGCCGTCACCGTCGGGGCGCAGGGTCATGGAGCCCTTCATTTTCACGGGCACGCCTTTGATTTCGATGCCCATGTCGCACTCATAACCGGCCGTTGGAGTGCCGCGCCAGCGCTCGATCTGGGTGACCTGGTTCCACTCGCCGAGAAACTTCTTCAGCATGCCGGGTACGTCGGCGGGCACATCCCGTTCCACGTCCAGATCCAGGATTTCGTCAGTTTGTTCGCAGCGCAGAATTTTGACGTTACGGGCGCCTTGGACATCGTACTTGGCGCGCACATAGTCTGGATCCCCAAACGTCAGGCGAACTTGGTTTACGTTGGCGTCGTAGCGGTACTCTCGTCGAACTTCCATGGCCACTCCCGATGGTCCGAATTGTTATTGTCTCGTGAGGTTATCGTTGTCTCGCGAGCTTATTTCTATTGCGTAAGTGAGGTATCGCCATTTTTCAGACGCAGGCCGGTTGCGTCAACTGGATTTGCCGCCGTTTCATGTCGATGTCCGCGACCGTGACCTGGATCGCTTGTTCCAGGTGAAAACGCTCACGTTCACTGCGGTGTTCCATGTAAATGGGATCAAAGCTGAGCTTGCTCTTGCGCTCGGCCAGATTGAGGAAGCCCTCCAGGCCGTTCTCGTTGAGTCGGACCTGCACGCCCGCACCATTGACGTGAACAATGGTGCCGCTGAAGGTCTGCCCCTTGAACTGCTGGGCATACTGGCACTTGAGCCACTGCTCCATCTCATTCCCGGCCTGGCGTCCCTGGCGCAGTGCCTCCTGTAATTGCTCAACCTGCGCCAGCTCGATTGGCTGTGTAGGTTGCCCATTGAGGTGGCTTTTGATCAGGCGATGCACCAGCAGATCGTTGTACGTCCGGATCGGTGAGGTAAAGGTCGTGTAGCAAGGCACGCCCATGCCGAAGTGGGGCGCGGGTTCGCGGGCGAGGGTGCTGCGGGTCAGCAAGCGCACCACGATGGCCTTGAGCGGATAGGACGATTCCAGGGTATCGAGTTGTTGCATGAAATCCCTGAAGCCTTCCCAGTCGGTGAGACGCTCTGGCGCAATGCCGGGAACCTGCTCGCGGGCAATCTGCCGCACCTGTTCCAGGCGGTCAGGACGAAATCCCGGGTGTACTACGAACAGACCGGTCTTGACCTGGGTGGCGAGGAAATCCGCCGCGCACCGGTTGGCGGCAACCATGCACTCTTCCACCAGATTGTGGGCACGGGTGGTTTCGCTGCGATCGATCCGTTCGATCTTGAACTGGTCATTGAGTCGCAGGTAATAATCTGGCCGGTCGCCGGTCAGCAGGGCGTTTTCCAGGCGGTGCTGGCGCAGGGCGTTCTGGATGGCATGCAACTGATCCACCAGGCCGTGCAGGTCTGGCCCGGCATTACGCAGCGCCCGTGTATCACTGGTGTCACCGAGGAAGGCCGCCACTTCGTGGTAGCTCAACTTGGCCTTGGAATGGATCAGGGCTTCACGTAGTTCGTAGCTGCGAATGGTGCCATCGGTGCCGATGTCCATGCTGCACACCAGCGCCAGCCGGTCCAGGCCCGGCTTCAGGGAGCAGAGCTCGGTCGCCAGTCGCGGTGGCAACATGGGAATCACCCGGTCCGGCAGGTAAAAGGAGCTGCCGCGCCGGCCTGCATCCAGATCCAAGGGCGAGCCGACGGGAATCAGGCCGGCGGGATCGGCGATGGCCACGTGCAGCAGCCAGCCATCGACACGGGACTCGGCACAGAGTGCGTCGTCCATGTCCTGGGTGGATTCCGAATCAATGGTGACAAACGGCCAGTCGCGCAGATCCTGGCGCTGGCTGCCAGCCTCGGCAATCTGCTGCTCGCCGAGCGCCTGGGCTTGCTGTTCCACGGCGTCCGGCCAGACCTGGGAGAGGTTGTATTTTTCAGCGGTATAGCGGCCTTCGATGCCGATATCCTGTTCGGTGCCGATGACTTTGAGCACATGGACCTGGCCCTTGCCGCTACGGGCCGGGTGCTGGGCGACCCGGGCTCGAACCAGATCGCCGGCCTTGGCACCCTGGCGCCGGTCCGGTGGCACATAAAGCCAGCGCGACAGCATCGGCAGATCGGGCTCGACGAAATGGGCGGTGCCCTTTTCCACATAGCGCCCGGTGAACTCCTTGAGCTCGGACTTCAGGCACTTCCCGATGGTTGCCGTCAGCCGCTCTTTCTCGTCCTTGCCCAGCTCCACCTGTACCCGGTCGCCGGGAAACGCCTTCTGCATTTCATCGGGGGACAGGAAGCATTCCCGGCCATCATCCAGCACGGCGAAGCCAAAACGGCCGGGCGTGCCTTTGACCGTGGCTTCGAACACTTCCTTGGTGGCACGGATTTCCTGCTTGAGTTGCTTAAGCTGATTTAGAGCGTCTGAGTTGAACATGGGAGTCGACTTGGATGGAGGGGTTGGGCCGGGTGGCGTCAGGGACGGACATTGTACCGAGCTGGGAGGGGGGACAAAAGCAAAGAAACGTGCAACTGTGGCCGAGGTCCGCTCCAGTACGGCGCGGCTGAGCAGAAACCAGTCAATTTGTCGGGGGCTGGCGAAATATGGGATTTTCCCCGGTGATGCCATAGAATCGCGAGACCGCCGCCGTATGTTTGCAAGATGCGGGCGGCCGGTCGGAATGGTATTTCAATACTTCGGTTTACTGCATGGAACGCTCAAGGCTTCTTTCGCTGCTCGTCATAGTGCTCCTGCTCCAAGGGTGCGCAACGGCCGTGCCGCGCCAGGCGCAACCCTGGGTCGTGGCGACCGAGCGACCGTCCGCGGCGGAAAATGGAACCTGGTATTCGCCGCTCACCTGGTTTGACGAGGAGTCCGATGAGGACGAGAGTATTCTCGACGCCGCCACCCAGGGCGACGACGGGTCCAGCACCTCGGCGCTCAAAAGCCTGCTGTATTCCCAGCTACGGGAATGGCGTTCGGTGCGCTATGAGCTGGGTGGCATGTCCAAGCGTGGTGTCGACTGCTCCGCCTACGTGTACCTGACCTATCGTGACAAGCTGGGCATCAAGCTGCCCCGGGTTGTCCGTGAACAGTCCGGGGCCGGACGTACCATCACCCAGGCTGAACTGTCGCCGGGCGACCTGGTGTTTTTCCAGATCGATCGCCGCACGCGGCACGTGGGCATCTATCTGGAAGACCGTAAGTTCATGCACGCGTCCCTGAGCAAGGGCGTCACCGTTTCCAGCCTGGATAACCGCTATTGGTCAAAACGCTACTGGAAGGCCGTACGGCTGCCGGAAGTCTTGCTGGCCATGGGTTCCAACTGATTCTGGCGGGGATCGGTGGTGCTGGCGTTAATTTCTCCAGTTGGGCCGCTCTCCAGCTAGCCCGCCCACTCTCAGTATTAGCTCGCTCTCGCTACTAACGTACTCCCAGGATTAGCCATCTCGCTGACTACTTGGTCGCGGCCTTCTTTTTCGTGACGGGTTTCTTCTTGGCTGGCGGCTTCTTGGCCTGTGCCTTGGTCGCCTTTGGCTTAGCCTGCTTTGGTTTGGCCGCCGGTTGCGGAGGCTGCTCTTTCATCGCCTCGCCGGGTAATTGAAAGCCTTCCTCGACGCGCTTGACCACAAAGCGCAGTTGGGTGTCCACGTGGCGGTAGACCCAAGCGACCGGTGTCAGCTGCGTGATTTCGTAGGCATCGTAGTAATAGGGGTCGGTCACGTCCGCGGCGCGGAACTTGGAGCCCTGCTGCCAGCCTTTCATGATGGTGAAATAGATCGGGCCGGAAACGCCCCAGTTACCCACTTCAACCTGCTGCAGGTAGGTGGCGTCCAGGTTGTAGTCGCGGATGGTGAGTTTGTAGGCGCCTTCCCCATAGTTTTGCCGCAGCCAGCGCCGGGTTTGCCCCTCATTGGTGGTGGCTTCGCCATACCAGGTGCCGACCAGCATCTGGCGCCGTTCCTTCAGCGCTTCCGCGGCGGCGGGTTTTAACCGGTCGACCGCACGGTTGGTGACCGGTGCCGAGGTACAGCCGGCCAGTATCAGCATGCACAGGGTCAGCGCACCTAGGGGCAGCAGGGCCCAGCGTCCTTGGAATGTCATTGCGCATACTCCTACTACGAATCTGGTCGGGCTCGGTCCGGGCGGCGATCAGCGTTTAAACAGCTTCTCCAGCCCCTGTTGCAGCTTTTCGTCCACTTTCTTCTGCACTTCTTCGCGCTTCTCTTCCACCTTGGTGTCGATCTTCTGTTGTACCTGGGCGGAAATCGCGCTGGTGAGGTCAACCGATCCCAGTTTCGGGTCGGTCAGGGTGCCGCCCAGTTGGATGGGAATCTGCTGGCCCGCCAGGCGACTCAGCAGGTCGTTCTTGCTTTTGAAGTTCTCCGGCACGGTGATCTTGAGGAGCGTGTCCAGCTCCTGGGTAAACAGGTTGAAACCGCCATCGGCACTGAGGGCGACGTCGCCCAGCATGCTGCTCATCTCCCGCCAGTTCAGGTTGCCGCCGTTGATCTGGAATTTCGCCAGGAAATTCTTGAGCTCCGTCTCGGCCTTGGTTTCCTGGGCCGGTTTGCCGGACAGGGTGGCCAGGTTGTTACGCAGGGAGCTGAGAATGCTGACACCATTGAAGGCGCCGTCATTGATCCGCAACTCGCCGCCGCCCTGCAGGCTGCGCTGGATCTGGTCGAGGCTCAGACCAGTCAGGTTCAGGTTCAGGTCGAGACTGCCGGTGCCTTCCAGAGGGGTCTGGGACATGAACGAATTCAAGAGCGTGCCGACGTTGACGGTCTGTACTGCCGTCTGAACCTGGGTCTTGGGTTCGGGACCGGTGGTATCCACCCGCACGGTCGTGGATTGACGGCCGCCATAGAGTGAGGCGACGAGTGGGTCGACGGTCAGAATCTGGTCGCGGGCGACCACATTGAGCTGAATATCGCTGATCTTGGCGCCTTTGACCTGAACCTGGCCGACCTTGATGTTGCCGTCCAGATTGATCTGATCCATCCAGGCGAAGGGATCCGAGGCCGGCTCCTGGCCTGTGGGTGCTGGCGCCTCGCTGGTCGGTGTCTTGTTCTGGGCGGTGTCCGGCGTGCTGGTTTCAGCCGCTTCCGGTGGCAGATAGCGGTCGAGATTGATCTTGTCCAGGGCCAGCTTGAAGCCAAGGTCGGTCTTCTCGCCCAAACCCGCCTGGGCGGTGCCGGTGAGGTTGCTCTCGTCCAGCACGACTTTCAGCTTGGACAGGCTGGCCAGTTTTGGCGTTGCGCTGAACTGGGTGCTGAGTGCCAGGGATTGCAGCGCGTTTTCATCACTCATGGCGGGCAGTTCAACGCCCAGGCGCTGCAGCAAAGGCTTGGGTGCGAACTGAGCGATATTCAATGTGCCTTGCACCTGGGGATCATCCAGGATTTGCTTGCCCGTTACCGTGGCATTGAGCTTGACGCCAAGGGCGTTGGCCACCACCGCCGGCAGGCTCAGGGTCTGTTGTTTCAGGTCGAGGGTCACCGGGGTCTGCAGGTTGATCTCGGCCTTGCCGCCTGGCAAATCCTGGCCCGTGACCAGCGCGTCCAGGGTCACCGCCTGGCTGGAAAAGGTTTGGCTGTCGAGGTTGCCCTGCAGCGCGAGGCTCAGTGCACCTTCGGCGTTCATCGTCTGGTTGAGGCCGGGTACCTGGAACTTGAGGGTTGTTTGCTGCAGGTTCAGCGTCTGTTCCTGCAGATACAGCCGACCGCTGCTGCTCAGTTCGGCCTTGGCCAGTTGCGCCGGAATGGCCTCGCCCTTGGCTTCCAGGCGCAGGATCAGGTTTTGCCACTCGACCCAGCCGAAATCCTCGGCGCTGGCCACGCGCGTCTGCAGGTTGAGCGTGGCATCCACTTGCGGGTTCTGGTTGGCAACCGCCAGCTCTAGCTGGATGTCGGTGGGCTTGCCTGGTTCGATGGGGCCGGTAATCAGGGTCAGGGGTGCGATGCGCAGCGATTGCTGGTTCTGTTCGTCATGCCATTCGATCTGGGCATCGGTCAGGCGAACGCCTTCAATGGCGATCTGCAGGGGCTGGCTTTGCTCAGCGGACTGCTCCTCCGCGGGCTGCTCTTCAGCTGGCGCGGGCTCGGCTGCGCTTTTCTGGATCAGGTCTTGCCAGTTGGTGGTGCCGTCGGCCTTGCGTGCCAGATAGATCTCGGGGGCTTCCAGCACCAGTTCGGAGATACCCAGATTGCCTTTCAGCAGCGGCAGCAGGGCCACGCCCACGGACACCTGCTTGATCGAGGCCATGGGTTTGTCGTCGAATCCCGGCGCGTTGCTGAACTGGGTTTGCCCCAGCTCGATCCCCAGCACCGGGTAGAGCGACCAGCCAAGATCGCCCTCAATGCGTAGGGTGCGTCCGGTCTGCTGCTGGACGGCCTGTTCGATCTGCGGCTTGAAGCGGTTCAGATCAACCAGTAAAACCACCAGTACCACGGCGATGATGAGAAGGACGACCAGTCCTAGCAGGCCACCCAGCGCAAGTTTGATTCCTCGGTTCATAGCACTCCCAGTGCATTGCATTGCGGTTGTTTTGTCTGTGGCAGCCCTCTGCCGTTTATTGGGCTAAAGCCGTCCCGGATCACTGATGGTGGCTGAACCGCTCGGTTTGTCCCTGCTCGCGAAACAGAACTACATCATAAGGATCATTGGGCCGTCCCGCCACTTCCATGCCCGGTGAGCCAATCGGCATGCCGGGTACCGCCAGCCCCATGGCGTCGGGCTTCTCCTGCAGCAGGCGGCGGATATCGCTGGCCGGTACATGACCCTCAATGGCATAGCCGCCGACAAAGGCCGTATGACAGGACGCCAGTGCCGGCGTGAGGCCAGCCTTCTCCTTGATGGGGTTTAGGTTTTGGACATCGTGCACGGTCACTTTAAAGCCATTTTCTTCCATGTGCTTTACCCAATCGCCGCAACAGCCGCAAGTGGGTGATTTATAGACGGTGACTTCCTCGGCCTGGGCCTGTTGCGCCGTTAGCGGCAGAAAGGTGTAGGCCGCACCGGCGCTGATGGCCAGGGCGGTGGATAGAACGAGGGACTTCAGCAGATTGCGCTTCATTCAGCGTACTCCAAGGGATAGATACGGCAGCCTAGCGGGCAATGAGTTCGCCCCGATACATCTGCATCTGGCAGGTGAAGGCGTAGTGGCCGGGCTTGGCGGGTTTGACCACCAGATCCCGGGTTTTGTTCAGTGGCAGTTCCAGGCTGAGCTTAAGGTCGTCAATCAGCACCATCTCCGCACAGGGGCTGGGATCCTGGCGCCGGAAGCGCAAAGTGGTGGCCTGGCCGGCCGGAATCTCGATTCGGGCCGGTGTATAGACGCCCTGATCGACCAGAATGTCCACCACGCCCTGCCGCGCCCGGGCCGCCTGCTTCGGCCGCCACAGCCAGAACCACCAGACGATCAGCGCCATCAGCGCAAGGCCAGCCAGGTTGATTGCGATCGCGGTCATATTGGCTGCCATGTTATACCTCCCGCGCCCGGCTGGGCTTGAACAGACGGAGCCGGTTGGCGTTGGTCACCACCGTCACCGAGGACAAGGACATGGCGGCACCTGCGAACATCGGATTCATCAGGATGCCAGCCACCGGATACAGCAGTCCCGCCGCCAGCGGAATGCCCAGCACGTTATAGATGAAGGCGCCGAACAGGTTCTGCTTGATGTTGCGCAGAGTCGCCGCCGACACCTCGATGGCATCGGCCACCCCGTGCAGCGAGCCGCGCATCAGGGTGATGTCGGCGCTTTCGATGGCCACGTCGGTGCCGGTGCCGATGGCAAAGCCCACGTGAGCTTCCGCCAGGGCCGGTGCGTCGTTAATACCGTCGCCCACCATGCCGACCCGATGACCCCGCTCCTGCAGTTCGCGCACGATGCGCGCCTTGTCGGCGGGCAGTACCTCCGCCCGCACCTCGTCCACGCCCACCTGGCGCGCGATGGCCTGGGCCGAGGCCTGAATATCGCCGGTCAGCATCATGATCCGCAGGCCCCGCTGATGCAGGCGTTTGATGGCGGCGGCGGAGTCGGGCTTGATCGGGTCGGCCACGGCAATCAGACCCACCAGGGTGTCGTTCTCCGCCAGATACAGCGGCGTGCTCGCCTGCTTGGCGAGGCGCCCGGCCACGGCATCCAGCGGCTGAGTGTCGATGCCCTGGGCCTGCAGCCAGCGGCGGTTGCCCAGTTTTAGCGGGCGGCCATCCACCAGTCCCTGGACACCGTGTCCGGATGCGGTCTCAAAATCCCGCGTGTCCATCAGGCTGAGGTTGCGCTGCTGTGCCGTGGTGACGATGGCATGGGCGAGCGGGTGCTCGGAGCCCCATTCCAGGCTGGCGGCCAGGCGCAGCACCTCATCCTCCGAGCGACCCTCTAGCGGATGGATTTCCGTCACCGATGGTTTGCCCTGGGTGATGGTGCCGGTCTTGTCCAGCACCAGGATGTCCAGCTGACTCGCTTGTTGCAATGCCTCGCCCTGGCGGATCAAGACGCCGACTTCAGCCGCCTTGCCCACGCCCACCATCACTGACATGGGCGTGGCCAACCCCAGCGCGCAGGGGCAGGCAATGATCAACACGGTGGTGGCGGCCACCAGCATGAAAGATGCCTGCGGTGCCGGCCCAACGTTGTACCAGACCAGCGCCGCCGCCACCGCAATCAGCATCACGGTCGGCACAAAGATGGCGGAGACCCGGTCAGCCAGGCGACCAATGGCGGGCTTGGTGTTCTGGGCGCGCTTCACCAACTGGATGATCTGGGCCAGAGCGGTGTCCTTGCCGACGCGGACCGCCTCGTACACCAGCGAGCCGCTTTGGTTGAGGGTGCCGGCCGCCACTTCGTCGCCCACCGCCTTGCGCACAGGGACCGGCTCGCCAGTCAGCATGGACTCATCCAGCAGGCTGTGGCCATCCACCACGCGGCCATCCACCGCAACCTTCTCGCCGGGTCTGACCCGCAGATGGTCGCCCAGGCGCACTCGTTCGATGGGCAGATCAATTTCCTGGCCATCGCGGATCACCCGCGCGGTTTTTGCCTGCAGATCGAGCAGGCGCTGAATCGCCGCCGAGGTGCGTCCGCGGGCACGGATTTCCAGCGCCTGGCCCAGGTTGATCAGGCCGATGATGATGGCGGAGGCCTCGAAGTAAACATGGCGCGCGGCCATCGGCACCGCCTCGGGCCAAATCGAAATGAACATGGAATAGAGCCAGGCGGAGCCGGTGCCCAGGGCAATCAATGTGTCCATGTTGGCGCTGTGGGCGCGCAGGGATTTCCAGGCGCCGCTGTAGAAGTGGCCGCCCGCGCGATACATCACGAACAACGTGACAACGCCAACGCCGAGCCAGGCCAGCTGGCTCCAGCCGCTGTGCACCATCATGTCGCCACCCAGCACTCCCCACAGCATCAGGGGAATACCGAGGCCGAGGGCCAGCCACATCTTGTGGAGCAAATTGTGGTAGTGGGCCTGTTCCGCGGCTTCCTTCTCGGCCCGCGCCTGGGCTTCATCCTCGATCACCGAGGCACCGTAGCCGGCGGCGGTGACGGCCTTAACCAGCTCCTCCGGCTCAACCGGTCCCACCACTTCGGCGCTGCGGTCGGCAAAGTTCATGTTGGCCTCGATCACGCCGGGCACCTGGCGCAGCGCGCCTTCGATTCGCCGCACACAGGCGGCGCAGGTGGCGCCGGTAATGGCCAGGTTTACCAGGGGCGCGTCGACGGCCGGCACATCAGCCCGTGACGTTGTACGAAGGCTGGGTTCAGTGGCATCTGTTGGAGCGGTGGCCTGCATGCCATCGGCACCCGGTGCCGGAGTCGCCGGCAGGTCAGAGGTAGCAGTGTCCAGTAGCTCCGCACCATAACCATTGGCGCGGATCGCCTCCAGCATGGCCTCGGGATCGGCGTTACCTTCAATTTTGACCTGCTGGTCGGCTAGATTCACCGTGATGCGGCTGACGCCAGGGACGTCTTCCAAGGAAAGCCGAATCTTACGGGCACAACCGCCACAGGTGGCGCCGCTCACGCCGATGGTGGTCAGGGTTTGCCCTGGTGTTGCTGTCAGCTCAGTCATTTTAGGCGTCTCCACAGCAGTCGGGCACCGGCTCGAACTGATTCCAGTGCTC
>CAYXVO010000046.1:0-6103 GCA_964467875.1 uncultured Pseudomonadales bacterium
CACTGGCCGGGAAACGTGCGGGAACTCAAGAATGCCATTGAACGGGCCCATATCCTCTGTGACGAGGTTATTGAGGGGGACGATCTGCTGTTGATGGGCGAAGGCTTGGAGGCGGAGAGCAGCAACGGCTATATCAAAGTGCGGGTGGGGCATTCCATTGGAGAGGCGGAAAAGTCGCTGATCCTGGCCACCCTGGAAAAGAATCAGGGCGAGAAACAAAGGACTGCCGATGAGTTGGGAATCAGCCTGAAAACACTGTATAACCGGCTAAATGAATATGAGCAATGCGAGCTCTGATAGAGCTGCAATGTCCAGTGCTCACGCGCTCATTGCACGCCCACGCATGGTAGGTCCCTGAGGAACTGAAGCGCTGCGGAATCGAAGGTCTGAGGAGTACGGCGGACTGGACGGCCAGCGGTTCCGAGCCGCTGCTTGGCATTGGATTTCCCCGATTTGGCTGTAAAATTTGCGAGGCACCGGCAATTCCTTCCGTCCGCTCCGTCGGATGTGATCATCCCCCCGTGTAGTTTGACACTGCTGTGTAGGGTGCCCATGGCACCGCCTGCTGCTGTTCCTTCTTGCCTGAACACTGGTTGCCGGAACACTGGCGCAATAACTGCATAGGCCTTTTTAGTATGTTGAGCCAGCGCAGGTGTCTTGTAGCCGCAGCCTGCGGGCCAGAATTCAAACGTCCCATTTCGAGTGCTCGTGGAGCGAGGTCCAGAGACATGTGCCGCCATTGCGTCTATCAAAGTCATGCCGCCCGGGATATTGCAGCACAGGCGCGCCTGGAAACCTTGTTACAGCTGAATCCCCTGCTCAACCGGTTTGCCTTGCGGGTGCAGGTGAGTGACGGTTGTGCCCGCTTGGAGGGCAGTGTGGATCATCCCGCGCTCCGCCAGTTGGCATGCGACATCGCGCGGCAGGCCGATGAGGTGGCACGAGTGGAGGACCGAATGACGTTGGAGCCGCACGGACTATCGTTACACAAGCGCCATCCACTGGCGCAGACCCTGCGTGATCTCAACACCCGGGCGGTGATTCGCCTCAAGTACCAGTTGAACCGCTACACCGTGGACCAGCCGCTGGACGTGGATGTTTGCAACGATGTCGCGCGGATTGCGGGTCGGGTCGGGCATTTCCGCGCGACCGAGTTCGCGCGGCAACTGGCCCGCGACACCGTTGGAATTGCCTCGGTGGAAAGTAGTGTCGTGGTTTGCGACGAGCTGGCCGAGGCAGATGCCTTTGGCAACGACCTGGTGCCGGATGGGGAGCAACTCAGCGCCCGTGCGGGCTTTATGCTGGCGTTGACACGGGACCTTGCGGCGCTGCCGCTGCAGGTGAAGGTGCAGAAACGTCAGGCGCTTCTGTCCGGCTGTGTTCATACCGGGAGCCAGTTACGCAAAGCCGAGAATGTGGTCGGGGCAATGCTTGGTGTGCTGGGGGTTGACAGTCGCGCGGTGCAACTGCGTTCGTTCTGAACGCACTGGTTTCAGCGTTGCTTGAATCTCAGATTCATGGAACATCGGTACTGCATGAGGCTCAATCCATGGTAGAGGCGAGAATGCCCGGATCACCGTAGGGTGACACGGGCATATCGGCCTGGGTTGATCTGGATTGATTTGGGTTGATTATTTCAACAGTGCCGGGCGGCGTCCCCAGATATTGGTCAGCACGTTGCCCGCCGTGTTCAGGGTATTGGTCGCCATGGTATAGAGACTGCTGTTGAACACCATTCCTTGACCATGGCTTTCCTTAAGGTCCTCCATCGGTGTGTGTAGCGCATTCTTGCGATTGGTCTCGCTGGGCTTGTCCGTAGTCATCATCTGGAACATGAAGCGTTCCATGAGCTTGTCGACGATCCGGGGCATGTAATAGGAGCCTGCGGAAAACACCCGGGCGGCAGCGCCCACATAGATGTCACGGCGCTGGTGTTCGGCGGCATAGAGGATGGCATCCGCCACCACGTCCGGACTGTAGACGGGCGGCGGCAGCATCGGCTCGGTTTCCATGTGGAAGCGCGCACAGCGGAACTGATGTAGACGGGGGGCGGGAGGGTCGGCTGCCTGTCCATGTAGTTCTTGGCGTGCTCCACGTACATGGTGTCGATGGAACCAGGCTTGATCAGGGTGACGGAGACGTGCGCGCCTTCCTCTTCCAGCTCCATGCGCAGTGCGTCGGTGAAGCCTTTGACCGCATGCTTGGAGGCCGAATACATGCCCTGCAGGGGAATGGCGGTGTCGGACACTTCGCTGCCCAGGTTGATGATGGCGCCACCACGTCCCTTCATGAGCCGGGCAGCGGCCAACGAGCCATGCACAATGCCCCAGAAGTTGGTGTCGAACAGGCGTCGGCTGTCTTCTTCCGTCACCTCTTCCAGGCGCCCAAAAATCGAGACGCCTGCGTTGTTGATCCAGGTATCCACGTGACCGAACTGGTCGGTGGCGGCTTTTGCGATCTTCTTCACGTCCTTCTCGGTGCCGACGTCGGCAACCACATAGATGGCTTCATGGCCGCCCTGGTGCAGCTCTTCGACCAGCGGCTTGAGTGCACCTTCATTGCGTGCGACCACCACGAGTTTGGCGCCCTGTTGCGCTGCTTTGCGGGCGGTGGCAAGACCGATACCGCTGGTGGCGCCGGTGATGACCATGACCTGTTCGGAGATCTTCTTCAGTTTCATCCAAAAGCTCCTTCTCTTTTCGTAACGTGCTTCAAGTAACCGTTCTGTCGGTCGTTTGACCGGGCTGCTTGGACCGGGATTGCGTGTCGACGCTTTAAATGTACTGTCGACTGGTAAAAATGAGTCGGCCGCAGTAAAGCGACATGTGGATCCACGCTGTTGGCATCAACATGGCGGAAGTCAGAGAACCCGGTTCGGTTGAATCCCGGTAAACCAAGGTTCGCGTGTCAGGGAAGCGAATCCTGTGCCAACCGGAATGCTCGGCCAGGCGCGGCTTGCGCGCCGGACGGAGTGGCTTCTATCGGCAATTTTTACAAGCTGGCCGCGATTTTTACCCGGACCCTCATTTGGCACGGCAAACGGCTTCGGCCCATAATCGAAGGCACAACGCATGGTTCCGAGCATTGATTGACTGAGGAGCATTATGGGAGGCGGGCATCATCACGGCCACGGCCACGGCCACGGCCACGGATCAGGTGAGCGTCAGCGCAATAAGCGACGCTTGTTGCTGACTTTGGTACTGGCCGCGATCTATATGGTGGCGGAAGTCATTGGCGGGCTGCTGTCCAACTCGCTAGCCCTGCTGGCTGACGCGGGACACATGCTGTCGGACGTGGCGGCACTCGGGCTCAGTCTCGCCGCGCTCTGGATCGCCGAGCGCCCACCCACGGCGCAACGGACCTTTGGCTACTACCGAATGGAGATTCTGGCGGCGCTGGTTAACGCGGCGACCCTGGGTGTGGTGGCGATTCTGATTGTGCTGGAGGCCATTGAACGACTGCAGGCGCCGCAGGCGGTGCAGGGGAGCATGATGATCTGGATTGCCCTGGGTGGTTTGCTGATGAATCTGCTTGGGCTCTGGATTCTGCATGGCGGACGGTCGGAGGACCTGAACATGCAGGGAGCCTGGCTGCACGTTCTATCGGATGCGCTGGGAAGCGTCGGAGCCATCATTGCCGGCCTGTTGGTATGGGCTTTTGCCTGGAACTGGGCGGACACGCTGATCTCGGTGGTGATCGCGGTGCTGATTATCCATGCCTCCTGGAACCTGTTGCGGGAAGCGGTGGCGGTTCTCATGGAGCAGGCGCCGGGTGGTATCGACGTGGATCAGGTGCGAGACAGCATGATCGCCAGTCCCGGCGTGCTGTCAGTGCACAGTCTGCACGTCTGGACCATTACCAGTGGGCTGCATGCGCTGGCCGCCCATGTGACGGTGGACGATCTCACTCACCATCAGCACCTGTTGAAGGCGTTGCGTGACATGCTGCATGAGCGCTTCGGAATCGATCACATCACGATCCAGATCGAGCTGGAGGGGTTCGAGGAGCAGCTGCCGTTTCCCCGCTGAGATAAATTTTCAGTTTGGGAAAAATCACTGCTGTGGGAAATCAGCGCTGAGGGGAATCACCGGTGTGAAACGCCCAATGCCTTGACCGAGCCGGTCACGCTTGCGCCTGCTGTGCAACCGATATCAGACGGGGCCTCATCAGCCCGGACTTCGCTCAACACCTGGGCCGAGATCTGCTCAAACAGCACGCTCATACTGACATGGCGTTCGGTGGCAAGTTGCTTGAGACGCTTGATTTGATCGTCTGGTAGGCGAATGGTCAGATAGCTCACGGCGGATATTCTCCCAATGTGGTGGTCGAGCCTTTGTCTTCCTTCGTAGGTCTCTCTGGGGTACGAGCGTCATTGTGGTTTTTATAGTCTGATGCTTGGAGTCTAGTTGGCATCGAGGTTCTGGCTGTGGCTGGAATGTAAAAGAAGGAAAAATATGGCGGTGCAGGGCTGGTGTTCAGGTACCGCCCATGAAAAAGGCCGCCCGAAGGCGGCCTTGAGTTGTCCCGGTGGCGATCAGGTGGCGCTGGGGCTGTATGCGGCGCAGGCTGCGGCGGGCATGCTGCCGATGCCGACTTCGGCCTGATCTTCCAGGTAAAGAGGTAGTTCTTTCTCTTGCAGGTACTGCTCCACCATGGGCAGGATCTCGTCAAGCTGCAGCACGTATTTCTGCATCAGCTCGTCGGCGATCTGCTGGCTCAGCTCCTTGTAGTGGGTCAGCACGCTACGGGTTTCGTTGTACAGGCGCTCCGACAGGTTTTCCACCCGCTGTAGCATTTCCCGGCCGGGCTCGACACCGAGACGGGCGAGCAGGGAGTAGTTGACCTTGGCGTTGTTGTAGAAGCTCATCTCGTTGACCATGTGGTGCATGACCTTGGTGGCCTGCTCAAAGTCATTGTGGGCACCACTGGTCGTCCCGGTGCGGCCAAAGAACAGCTCTTCGTTGGCGGCGCCGCCAAACAGATGACGCACCCGCGCTTCGAACTCCGCCAGGGTATTGAGCGGCACTTCCTCGTGCTTGGTGAGTACGAAGCCAAGCGCGCCCATCTTCGACACGGATTCCGTGGAGATCTTGATCACGTTGAGGTGATCACGCAGGTTCCTGGCCGAGAGGCCATTCTTCTTGTAGGCATCATGCACCTACATGAGGAAGTGGCCGGCTTCGTGGATCGCCACCAACCGACGTTTTTCTTCCAGGGGACCCGTGGTGGCGCGATCGGTCATGCCTACCGCAACCCGCTCGAAAGCCCGCAGCAGAACGTTCTGGGTGATCTTGGTGCCGTCCTGGATGGCAATCAGGCTGGCGCGGTCCACCAGGGTTTCCAGCAGGGCCGGGCTCATGCGGGTGGTGATGCCGGCGATGTGGTCAAGATCCACATCGAACGAGCGCTTATCGCGGGCCCGCTGGCTCAGCAGCTTCTTGAGGATCGCGCGACGCTCCTCGTGGTTGGGCATGCGGAAATTGATCTTGAGCTGGAAGCGCCGCAGCATTGCCTCGTCCATGGGCATGTTGTGGTCATCGAAGTTGGACGCCACGATCCAGATCACGTCGGCGTCTTTCTTACGGTCAACACCGTCCAGCAAAGACAGCAGGGTGGTGATGCTGTCGTCCTCGTAGCGGCTACGCTTGACGTCCCGATTGCGGTTGGACATCAGGGTTTCCGCTTCATCCAGAAAGATGATCGCACGCTCGAACTGGCTCGCCTTCTTGTACAGCGCCTTCAGACTGCGGGGGCCACCACCGACGTAGCCGGTTTCCAGGGAGGAGGCACTGGCGTAGATCAGGGGCACGTTCAGGCGCTTGGCCAGGTAGCTCGCCAGCTTGGTCTTACCGGTTCCCGCCGGACCACTCATCATCACGTTGAAGGACTTGTTGACGCCGTAGCTGGCATAGAGCTCACGGTTGGAGATCATGTCTTCCAACTGCAGGACTTCCTTCTTGATGTCGTCCATACCGATCAGATCATCCATGTCGCCCTCGATGTCTTTGGGCTGGGTCACCTGGGTCTTGCCCTGGGTCAGGTTGCCGCGCATCAGGAAGTACACCAGGACACCGATCAGGGTGAGCGGGATCAGCACGCCGAA
>CAYXVO010000046.1:6113-11712 GCA_964467875.1 uncultured Pseudomonadales bacterium
ATACGCTGAGCAAGGTCTGGCGAGTCTCGGACGCGGTGTTGGCGCGAATCAGCTTGGCGGGCGCCTGCTCAACGCCCAGAACCGCTTCAATGCCGTCCAGCGAGCTGGTGATGCGGTAGTCGATCTGGTTGTTGTCGAAGCGGTTGTGATTGAAAAGGTACAACTGCTCGTAGTGACGCAGGGCCTGGACCTGGACCTCAGGGAATACATAGACGGTGGCGCCGTCGGCCGTGACACCCGGTGTCGTGGCATCAGTATCGGAAAACTGGGCCTGAAGGGCGGCCAGAGGCTGATCGGCCTTGATGAAGACCGTGACCTTATTGTTGAGGTAGTTGCTGTAATCGCCCACCACCACGAAGCCACTGACCTGGTCCAGTTGCGCATGCTTGACCTCGAACAGCTCGTCGGACTTGAGCTCCTGATAGATCGAGGGATTTTTGTCTTCGCCGAAATTGATCACTCCCGTGGCATAGAGGCCACCCACGGTGGCGGCAACAACAGTGAGGGCGAGGGCAACGTAGAGCAGGATGCGCGTTCGCAGAGACATGGGGTTATTCATGTACATCTCCAGAGAGGCGGGCGGGATAACAGGAAGGTTTGCAGGCGATGACCCTGGACAGCTTGCACAATCCCTTAAGCCCATGACCGAAGACGCGACAGCAACACTCCCGTAGCAAAATTTCGTCGAAAGTATAGCCAATCGAACCTGTCTGAATGATGAACGATTCGTAGGGTTTGGCGGAGTTCAGGCGGCAGTAATACCGTGCCAGCAAGGTTGCCGAACTGGACTTTTCCAGGGCGCCGATGCCTTTGGTTAGTGGTTTCTAACTGCTACCCGTTGCTGTTTATTTTGTCCATGAGCAACAACAAGTGGTCTGAAGGGAATGGTGCGGACGGCCTGATGGCGTTCGCCGCAGCGGGCAGATCACGTGAAGCAGACAGGAGGAGTACATGTACGTATCAGCCAAGAAACCGCTATTTTCACTGGTTTTGATGGGATGTCTGGCCGGCTGCAATCAGCCTGCGGATGACCCCGGTACTTCCACCGTCAGTGACAGTGCCGGATCCGGCAGTCGCGCCGAACGCGATGTCGGTGCCGAGACCGGTGCCGATGCCGGCGCGGATTCCAGTGGCGAGCGAGGAATCGATACCGGTACCGAAGCCCGCACCACCAGCGATGATCGGAAAATCGCCTCGCGCAGCACAACCACCGATGCCGGTGCCAAACTGTCGGTCGACGAAAAGCAGGCGGGGTTGGAAATGTCCCAATCCTTGTCCACCGAACCGGACCGATTGGAAGTGCGCGACAACGCGACCTTTGGGGCCTATATCGTCGACAGCAACGGGCGGGCTTTGTACATGTTCATGGCGGATTCCAACAACCCTAGCCGGGCAACCTGTGTGGACGAATGTGTTCAGGATTGGCCACCCATGATCGTGGAAGGCGAGGTGCAGACACGGGAGGGCGTCAATCAGGATCTGGTGGGACAGGTGCGGCATCCGGGTGGCAGCACGCAGGCTACCTATGGGGGCTGGCCCCTGTATTACTTCCAGAAGGATGCCAGTGGCCTGACCCTGGCAGGGCAGGATCTGGAGAGTCATGGTGCCGAGTGGTATCTGGTGTCACCGGAGGGTGAGCCTATCAAGGAGCCCGGCGAGTGAGTCCAGCCGGTGAAGGTCGTGGAGCTAGGCGATCACCGACGACTCACCCGGGACCACCGATACCTCAGCCGGGCTGTTGCTACCTGTGGATTATTTCGGCAGGGGGATCATGTGCTGCTGGGGAATGTCTCGGTTTTCATCCTCCCATTCCGAACCCTGGGGTTGCAGGGCACCCTTGACCACCCGGCCAAGAAAGTCACTGCGAGACATGTTCTGGCTACGGATCATCACATACTGGTCGGGTTGCTGGTCGTGGGTCAGAAATGCGATGTTCTCCCGGTAGCCGAGGACGAACCAAAGTTGCTTCGCGTTCTGCTGAGCCGCGAATCGCTTGGCATCCTGGCCCATCGGGCGTAACAAGCGATCACCGGCTTGTCGCAGGCGTTGGACCAGCTCTGGGTGCTCTTGCCCGGACTGATTCTCCGATGCGCCGGCGTTCAGCATGAGTGCCGGAATATCCGCGACACGTAGTGTCTGCTCGCCATCATTCCCTGAAGGCAGGGCCTGTCCGAATTCCGTTTCGACCGCTTGCCGGTCGTAGCGTGCCAGGGTGAGGGAGGCGCCATCCTTGTATTGGATCGTCAGCGGATTGCCATAGAGGATTCGGGCGCCTTGCAGTTCGTCCGATTCCAGAACCAGGTTCGGTGCCGGGCCAAAGGCAATGCCGTCATCGATCACGTCGATATCGGCCCGGTCGTATTCCAGCCACTCGACATTGGCCGTATTGGCGTCACGTCGTGCCTCCTGGGAGTGTGCCGTCGCGGCATAGCCAAGTAGGCCACTCAGGAAACAGGGAATCAGGATGCTGGTGGCGCGATTCGCCCAGGTCTTTGTCATATGTTGTTTTCTCCCGCGAGGCGTTCGATGAGTTTGACGGGGCTCCAGGATGAGCTGGTCAGTCCGTGACCAGGCTGCTAAATCGACGTAATCGCTTCATGAAAAGTAATGTCCGCTGAGCCCTGCTTCAAATGGCCGGGCAGCTGCGTGCCAAAGTTGGCGACCTCCTGGCGCTCGTTGACGGCTGGGAGGCTGCCAATGTACGGGTGATGGCACAGGTTTAGTCCGTTCCTTTCAGGCTCCAGAGATGGGCGTTGAAATGTCCATCGGGCGAAAAATTTACAGTTAGAGCAAGCACTTCCGTCCGTTGACGCCATCAGATACTCGTCTACGCTTTAAGTGACAAGTTTCTTCTCAGTTCCATGTTCCGCCCATGACGATGTTGCCTCTGTTCTCCGTTATCCAAGGATGTGAGCGGATTAGTCCTGATGGCGATAGATTTACAATGCTGTGTGGAGTATGACATTCCCGATGAGCCATTTTGGTGCCAGGTACTGGCAAACTGTACGCTCCGGATTCCTGCTGCTGACGCTGATCTTGTCGACGTTTCTGGCCTTGCCGGCACAGGCGTTGGTAACGGTTGATGCCTCAACCCTGGAGCAGCGGATCGACCTGCTGCCCCATGTGCAGTACCGACGCACTTCTGTGGAGCTGGGGCTGGCGGATGTGCGGGCTCTGGAAGAAGCCCACTGGGAATTGAATGACACCGGCAAAATGAGCTTTGGCCAGCTTAACGACGCACTCTGGCTGCGGGTCCGGCTCCAGGGTGTGTCGCCCAAGCGGGAGCCGACCTATGTGCGGGTCGATTATCCCCATCATGATTATATCGATGCCTATTTCGTACGCGATGGCGAGGTCGTTGCCTTGTTTCAGGGGGGCGACAAGCGTCCCTTTGATGTCCGCGCCGTAGAACACCGCACCTATCTTTTTCCGCTCGATGCCGTTTTCAGTGACACGGCCGCGCCAGTGGACCTTTATCTCCGGGTGCAGTCGGGGGGACCGGTACAGGTTCCGCTCGATCTGGTGACCTATCGGCAGGTTGCGGAAGAAGAGCGGCGCTTCATGCTCTGGGTGGGTGCCTACTTTGGCGTGATTGCCATCATGCTGCTGTACAACGGCTTTATCCTGTTCACGATTCGCAACCGGGTTTACCTGTTTTATCTGGCATATGTGGCCGCCACCGGGATGCTGCAGTTTGCGCTGTTTGGCCTTGGCTTTCAGTGGTTGTGGTCGGCGGCGGGAATCAACAATTACGCCATGCTCCTGGTGACCGGCTCGGTGCCGTTGTTTGCACTGGCCTTTGTTTCCTCGTTTATTGAATTGAAACGGATAGGCGACCCTGTTGACAGATTCGTGGTCCGGGCTCTGGGGATGGTATTTGTTGGCATCCTCATGGGGGCATTTTTTCTATCCTACTCGCTGGTGCTGCAGACCGCGCATGTCGCTTCGTTTGGCGCCGTATTCGTAGGCTTTTACTTGGGCGCCAAGTACTGGATGCGAGGCATCAAGGCGGCGCGGATCTTCACCATTGCCTGGTTTAGCTACCTGGTCTGCATCTTTGCCTATCTGCTGGATATCGCCAGTGTGGTGGAGCCCAATGCGTTCTCCCGGCAGGCCTTGGCGATTGGCTCGGTGTTGGAATTGGCCCTGCTGTCGCTGGCCTTTGCCGATAAGCTGAACGAGGAAAAGGAACTGCGCATGCACGCCCAGAAACAGGTGCTGGCGGTGCAGATCGAAATGAATGAGGATCTGGACCGTAAGGTGCGGGAGCGAACCGAGGAGCTGCAACTGGCCAACCAGCGGCTGCAGGAAGTCAGCATCACTGACGGCCTGACCAAGCTCTACAACCGGCGTCACTTCGATGAGCTCTATACCCGGGAATATGTGCGGGCGTTTCGCGAACAGTCGTCCCTGTGCGTGCTGATGATCGACGTGGATTTCTTCAAGCAGGTCAATGACCAGTACGGCCACCAGTTTGGGGATCTTTGCCTGGTCCGTGCCGGCGAGATCATTGCCACGGGCATCCGGCGTCCGCCAGATATTGCCGCTCGCTATGGCGGCGAGGAGTTTGTGTTGGTGCTGCCCAATACCGATCTGGATGGCGGCCATAAGGTGGCGATGAATCTGCATCGGCGCTTTGCCGAAACGGTAGTCAGCGATGGCGAGCGGACCGTGAGCATGACGGTCAGTATCGGCGTGGCCGGGCACATGCCAGCCGCGCGGGAAGGTCGGGATGAATTATTGAAAGAGGCCGATTCCCTGCTGTACGTCGCCAAGCAGGCAGGCCGTAACCGGATTGAAAGGCAGGCGTCCTGATTCCCACTCTGGGGTGCCTGGCGGATCTCTAGTGAAACAGCCGTTGGGTTACAGCGGACCCTTGATCCCCGGAATTGTCATTGCGGCGAGATGTTTAATCCGCATAGGCAACGAAATCTGTCATCAGGTTTGGGCGACTCAGCGTGTCGAGGCCGGCAACTTGAATGGCCATCTCCCGTTTAGCTGCCTCGTACTGGTCGTCATCCATATCCCGCCAATGGCGCGAGGGGCGCTGGGTTTGCCGGTCATGTTCGGCGGTCACGGCATCGTTTGCCCGATGCTCTTCCCACAGAGGGATGTCCGGTAGTGGATGACTGGTATCCATGAAGTTCTGCCACATGTCCCAGAAGGCGAATAAATCCTGGCGGGTGCGGGTCGGGCCACCAAGCAGCGGGGTCAGGTCAACGGACAGCTGGCGGTAGCGGTGATTCAGGCGCAGGTAATTGAGCGGGAGCCCCAGGCGGTCCGGAGCGGCGGTGACATAGGCGTCGAATTCATAGAAAGGGGCGCTGTCTTCGTCGGGTGTGCCGGTCTTTTTGTATTGGGTATCACGGCCGTACTGGAAGACGGTGACTAGGCCGGTTTTGCGATTTAACTCAAATAGGGGACCCTTCGAAGGGCGAATGGCCCAATCGGGGAACCAGCGGATGATGGTGCTGCCGATACCCCATAACGCCAGAGGAATACCCAATATCCAGCAACTAAGCTCAATCCACCCAATCAAATGCTTGTCAAATGGGAGATCACCAATAGCCAAAGTTATAAAGAAAGTGATGATTGCGGT
>CAYXVO010000047.1:0-11678 GCA_964467875.1 uncultured Pseudomonadales bacterium
GTTATCCTTAAATCACTGCTTCCCTTCGCGAGTCCGTGCGAAGAAACCGTCCTGGTATCGTCCCTGGTTCCCTGCCAATCCTGGCGCTGCTTGCCGAAGCAAGCATAAAACCCTCAAGCTATTCCTTTATTCCCTGCTTCCCTTCGCGAATCCGTGCGAAGAAACCATCCTGGTTATCGTCCCTGGTTCCCTGCCAACCTTGGCGTTTCTTGCCGGAGCAAGTAAAAAGTTCCCTAAAGCCGTGTCCTAGTTCCCTGCTTCCCCTCGCTAATCCATGCGAGGAAACCAATCCTGGTTTTCGTTCCTTGATTCCCTGTCATCCTTGACGGTGTCCACTATAACAACCTCACTTTGACAATAGTGTTACCAAATCCCGGTGCGTCATTTGCGATCTATCGGACTCAGGCTGCTATGATTGCAAATCAAGGGCTTATTTGAGGTTTGCGTAGGAGTAAACGCTCCTCTGTACCGAATCAGCATGCTTGTCTTACGGTCGTGTAGGAAATATCGCACACGGTTGTGGGTGGATGTCTCAGGTCTCTGGAATAACGGCAGAGCCAGGCTTTGGCAGTTGCACCACGTTCGGTTAGTTTATGCGCACAGGCACCAGCGCCAGCTAGTTATGGTGTTAGATCCAATGATGGCGCGAAGCCCAATCATGGCGATCAGGCAGTAATGGCATAGAATCTGTCACGGTAACAAGTATGAAAAGGAGTGGTGGATGATTGGTGGTGTGGGGGATGGGATTGGCTATTTCCGGGAGGGCTTTCGGCTGATCCGTGAGCCGGGTTTGCGGGGATTGGTGGTCATCCCAATTTTAATCAATGTGATTCTGTTCGGGCTCTTTGTCTACTTCCTGGGTAACTACATCTCCGGCTGGGTGGATTGGGCCGTGGCGCAATTGCCGGATTGGCTCTACTTTTTGGCTTGGCTGTTGTGGCTCCTGTTCGCGGCCCTGGTACTGGTCGTGCTGGTCTACGGCTTTGTATTCATCGCCAACCTCATCGGCGCGCCTTTTTATGGCCTGCTTGCCGAGCGCGTGGAGGCGCGTCTGACCGGAGCGACCAGCTCACCGCCATTGACGTGGCGCGCCGCGCTGATGCTGGTGCCGAAGACCTTGCTGCGGGAAGTGCAGAAGCTTCTTTACTATCTGCCCCGTATTCTGGCGATTCTGTTGTTAGGCTTTGTGCCAGTGGTGCAGGTGGTAGCGCCGGTGCTCAGCATTTTGTTCTCGGCGTGGATGATGGCAATCCAGTTTGTGGATTATCCCGCCGACAACCAGGGTGTTCGCTTTCCGGATATGCGGCGGACGATGGGACGGCGTCGAATGGCGTGTGCCAGTTTTGGCGGGTGCGTGCTGCTGGGTTCGCTAATTCCGATCGTCAACCTGTTCGTAATGCCTGCCGCCGTGGCGGGTGGTACCGCCCTGTGGGTGCGGGAATTTCAACCGCGGTTTACGGCGGGTACAAAAATCTAACAATGCAGTCGCTATAGCGGTGCTAGCCTTGAAGAGAATTCCCATTAAAAATACTGAGTTGTAGCCATGCCCGACCTTCGCGTATTGATCGTGGACGACGCCAGTTTTGTTCGAGACATGGTCAAACGAGCCTTGCGCACCTATTTCCCGCAACTGAGCCTGGAAGATGCCGTTAATGGGCGCAAGGCCCAGATGTTGATGGCCAAGTCCCATTACGACCTGATTCTTTGCGACTGGGAAATGCCGGAAATGAGCGGGTTGGAGTTGCTGCGTTGGGCGCGGACGCAGGACACTTATAAAAAAGTGCCCTTCGTGATGATCACCAGCCGCGGCGATCGCAGCCATATCGTGGAAGCGGTCCAGGAAGGGGTTTCCGATTATCTGGCCAAGCCCTTCAGCAATGAACAGTTGGCGCAAAAGGTCGTGAAGGCCATCGGGCGCAAACTGCAGCAGGCACCCCGCGCGCAAACGGTCGGTCGGAACGCGCTCAATGCCTCGGCGAGTGTTTTGACGGCCGCGAGTGCTCATGCCAATGCGAGCGGCAGCAGTAGCAGCAGTAATAGCGGCAATAGTAATGGCAGCAACAGTAGCTCCAACGATCCATCCAAGGAATCCGCGCCGGTGCGGACGGCCCCATCGAAGCCAGAATTGGACGCCAAACCCAAGTCTGCCAGTAGTGCTGGCAAGGCCCAAGTCCGTTTTGCCGACAGTACCCTCAGTGCGGTCATCAAGGGCATTACGCTGACCGAAGTCCGGCTGATTGCGCGACGCGATACAAAGCTGCCGACCATTCTGGATCAGGCGGTGGTCGATATCGCGCTGGATGCAGGCGAGGTCACCGCACGTCTCAATGGTTACGTGCACCTGCTGCAAGCGGTGGAGAATCGTATCGATACCGATTTCGTCAGCATCGTTGTACGTTTTGTTGACGAGGATCCGGAGAAGCTGGAGCAGTTGTCTAAGTTTATTGCCAGGCTTTAGGGTTCACTTTTCGTGTCTTCACGACCCGTTCGCGTCAGCCATTCGCCAATTGCCCCAACGCCACCTGCCGCCTGTGCGGGAAATGACAGGTAAAACAGCTCCCTTTGCCCTGCTGGCTCTGGATTTCCAGCTCCCCCTCATGATTGATCAGCACATGCTTGACGATGGCCAGGCCGAGCCCCGTGCCACCGGTTTGGGTGGTGCGCGAGGGGTCGGCGCGGTAGAAGCGCTCGGTCAGGCGGGGGATGTGAATAGGGTCAAAGCCCATGCCGGTATCCCGCACGCTTAGATGAACGCCCTGGTCATCGTCCCACCAGTCAATGTCGATGCGTCCACCTGCGGGGGTGTATTTCACGGCGTTGAATATGATGTTGGAAAACGCACTGTGCAGTTGTGCTTCGTCGCCTAGAAAGCCGCTGTGGGTGCGCTTTTCCAGGTTGATCAGGTGCTGGTTGCCGCTCAGGGCGCGGGCATCCTGGATGATGCGATCCAGTAGGGGCGAGAGGTCGAGCGGCTGGTGTCGCTGGGTCTCG
Source organism: uncultured Pseudomonadales bacterium (assembly GCA_964467875.1). Taxonomy (GTDB): domain Bacteria; phylum Pseudomonadota; class Gammaproteobacteria; order Pseudomonadales; family Oleiphilaceae; genus JAEZAA01. The sequence goes on from CAYXVO010000047.1 coordinate 2,992, forward strand.
TCGTGGGCTTCCAGCTTGGACAGCAGCAGGAGATCCGTGACCAAGGCCTGCATGCGTTGGGCCTGTTGTTGCATCTGGTGCAGCGCGCGCTGCCAGCGGGCGGGCATGTCCTCGGCATGATCGAGTATGGTCTCCAGATAGCCGCCGAGCACCGTTAGCGGCGTGCGCAGTTCGTGGGAGACGTTACTGATGAAGTCTCGGCGCATGCTTTCCAGGTGGTTCAGGCGGGTAATGTCCTGGGCCAGGATCAAGCGGTCGCCCTCGCCGAACAGAGTGATCTGTACCGACAGCATGATGTGAGGCTTGTGGGGTGAGTGAATCCGCAGTCGTTCACTGTAGTCGCGGGAACTGAAATAGCGCTTGAAGCGCGGATTGCGGACCAGGTTCTGGATCAATTGACCACGGTCGGTGGGGAAGCGTAGCCCGAGCAGATCCTCCGCCGCCTTGTTCCACCACTCCATGGCGCCACGGTTGTTGGTCAGAATGACGGCGTCGCGCAGGGCATTGGTGGATTGCTGGCCGCGATCGATAAGCTTCTGGAGTTGTTCTTGAAACCGGTGGTGACGGCTTTGCAGACGATAGATGCCGTCGAACAGATCGCCCCAGATCCCGCGGCTTTCCGGCGGCTCCTGCTCATAATCAGGCAGGGCCAACCAGCGCTGGAGCTTGCTGATCTGAAACAGGGTCCACGCCACATAAAGGCCTAGGCCCGTCACCAGGGTCCAGGCAATCTGCCCAAGCCACAGGCCCAACAGCCAGAAGAGCAGGATGGCGAGGGCCAGGTGACGAAGATGGACGAGCCAGTTTTTTTGCATGCAGACCTTTGGTTGGGCTGGGTGTCGGTGCAGGGGAAAGGCTCCGGTGCCTTTCGTCGAAAGCGACTAGGGCGCCTTGCTGGAAAAGCGGTAGCCAGTGCCGCGCACGGTCTGGATCAGCGTTTCGTGGCCGCCGAGCGCCTTGCGCAGGCGGCGAATATGCACGTCTACCGTGCGCTCCTCGACATACACGTTACCGCCCCACACCTGGTCCAGCAACTGGCCCCGGCTGTAGACCCGTTCCGCGTGGGTCATGAAGAACTGCAGCAGGCGGTATTCGGTGGGACCCAGCGAAATCGGCTCGCCATGCGCCGTGACCCGGTGCCCCACGGGATCCAGTAGCAGCCCGTCGACCTCAATGGCGGTCTCGATTCCCTGGGGCGTGGTACGGCGCAGCACTGCCCGCAACCGCGCGACCAGTTCCCGGGGGGAAAAGGGCTTGGTGATGTAATCATCGGCGCCCACTTCCAGCCCTTGGATCTTGTTATCCTCGTCCGCCTTGGCGGTGAGCATGATCACGGGTATTTCGGCGGTAGCTTCGTCGCGCTTGAGACGACGGGCGAACTCGACCCCGCTGGTGCCGGGTAGCATCCAGTCGAGGAGGATGAGATCCGGCTTACGGTCCACAATCAGGGCATGTGCCTCGCGGGCATCACCTGCTTCCATGTATTTATAGTCGGCCATCTCCAGGGCGATGGCGATCATCTCCCGGATCGCAGGCTCGTCGTCCACGATCAGTATGAGCTTATCTGACATTTACCTGACCCTTGCGCACCATGTTGACGGGTTTATTACACGCTGGCTGTGTTACAGGTTTATGACAGCGAAAGATTTAGGACCGCTACAGCATGACGACGGACGGCGATCTCCACCGATGCGACATTGTGTCCGCTCATCCTCGGCGGCACATCAAAGGGCGTAGTCCAGCGCAATGCCAAGGAACAGGCTGAAACCAACCCAGTTGTTGTTGCGAAAGGCCTTGAAGCAGTCATCCCGCTTGCGGTCACGAATTAGATGCTGTTGATAGACAAACAGGGTGGCGGCGGCCACGACACTGAGAAAGTACCAGTTTCCCAGCGTCATCCGTTCGCCGACGAAGCAGAGGATCAGCACCGTAAAGACCTGCAGGGAGGCCGTGATGGCGCGATCCGCGTCTCCAAACAGAATGGCGGTGGACTTCACGCCGATCTTGATGTCGTCGTCCCGGTCCACCATGGCGTACAGGGTGTCATAGGCCACGGTCCACACCAGGTTGGCGGTGTACAGGAGCCAGGCTTCGGGCGGCACCGTGCCGGTCTGGGCGGCGTAGGCCATCGGAATACTCCAGCCGAAGGCTGCGCCAAGCACGACCTGGGGCAGATGGCTGTGGCGTTTCATGAAGGGATAGACCGCCGCCAGGGCGAGCCCGCCAAAGGACAGCAAAATGGTCAGTTGGTTGGTGAACAGCACCAGCACAAAGGACACGGCCACCAGGGCCGCGAACAGGATGAGTGCGGAGCGGGGCGTGACGCGACCGGTGGCCAGGGGACGTTGCTGGGTGCGTTTAACGTGGCCGTCGACGTCACGATCAGCGTAATCATTGATGACGCAGCCGGCAGAACGCATCAGGAACACGCCCAGGGTGAAGATCACCAGGTTCTTCAGGTCCGGCACGCCGTCCGCGGCCAGCCACAGGGCCCAGTACGTGGGCCAGAGCAGGAGCAAGCTGCCGATGGGGCGATCGATACGCATCAGCTGGATATAGGGCAGCCAATGGGCCGGCAGATGGCCGGTCAGGAAAGAGGTGGGGGCGGGCGTGAGCGTCTTTTTCATGAGAGGCCTGAAGGTGATCGTTCTGCACCAAATCTTAGCAGTGCGGGCGAAGGGGCACAAACGACGCCAATGTTGCTCAGCGCTGCCGGGGTGGCGCCAGGGAGCCGCGCTCGTGGGGCATGAGCGCCGGCAGGAAGAATTCCGAGACCAGCAGAGGACGTCCCGCCAGGTAAAACAGGGAGCGTCGCCCCCAGGCCGGCGCCAGCTTCTCGCTGGTTGGAGGACGGGCGGCGATTTGCAGGGGGCCGCGGTGCATGGAACGGCATTTAAAGAGATAGGCGCCCAGTGGTGTCGTGCCCAGGTTGGCCAGACGCCGCTGGGGGCCTTGCAAGGTGGCTGCGGGGATGACCGTGCGGGCTTCCACCCAGACCACGCCCGCGCCCAGCAAGGCTACCTCGCGGATTAGCGCCAGCTGTCCTGGCGCAAGCCCCAGCGCGCGCTGCTCCGACGGCCAGGGCTGAGCCCAGTGCTGGCGGCGAATCTGGACCCGAAAGTTGCCACCGCTGGCCAGCATCAGGCGCTTGGTCAGCGACCCTGGCGCGAGTACCCAGTGGCGCCAGGGTGCTGCCAGCACCAGGTTGGGCACCTGTCGGTATGTCTGCCAGCTGGCCTGACGAAAGCTTTCGAGGAACTCGGCTGTCGGCACTGCAAAATCTCCACCTGAGTTGATCGATGCGCGACCCAACCCGGCCTTCGCCTGTGTGATGTTTTTTCTTCCTTTATTGATATGCCGGGCATGGCGCGCTTGGGGCTCGCGCTAAGTCGACGTCGCTAGAAGTGCTTCAGCGTCAAAGATCTCTAACTGTCAAAGGTCTTTGACGGCGTAGATGCCCGGCGCGTTACGCCAGAAGCCCTTGTAGTCCATGCCATAGCCGAACAGGAAGCGATCAGCGACGTCCAGACCGGTGAAGTCACAGCGCATGCCGGGGATGGCTTTGCGGTCGTGCTGCTTATCGACCAGGGCGGCGGTGAGAACTTCCTCGGCACCGGCTTCCTTGCAGTAATTCACGATGGCGGCCAGGGTGTGGCCTTCATCCAGGATGTCATCGAGAATCACCACGCAACGGCCTTTGGGCGACTGCTCCGGGTGAACCTTCCAGATCAATTCGCCGCCACTGGTGGCGGCGCGGTAGCGTGAGGCATGCAGGTAATCCACCTGCAGCGGGAAGTGCAGGCGCGGTAGCAGCCGCCCGGCGAATACCAGGCCACCGTTCATGACGCAATATAGCAAGGGCGCACGGTCCTTGAGGCGGGCATTGAGTTGTGCCGCGATCCGGTCGATGGACGCCTCCACTTCACTCTCGGAACACAGGCATTCCGCTTCATCGAAAACATTCTGAATGTGAAGGAGATCTGGATTCATATATCCGGTCCTATTTTTGCAAAGGCGCATTATACATTCCTCTCTAAAAGCCGTCCTCTCTAACCGTTGCGACGCTTGATTTTATGTAACACCAATCTATGTCACATCGCCTGTGCGCTGCTCGTCCTTGAATTAAATGGCCGCGCCACGTATAAAAGGACTCTTTTTTTCGCGAGCGCTTTTCGGCTGAAACCGAAGGCGTGGCGGTGCCCATTGTGATATTCAAACAGGTGAATGATGAAAAAGTGGCAGTGTGTTGTCTGCGGATTGATCTATGACGAAGCGCAAGGATGGCCGGAAGATGGCATCGCGCCGGGAACACGCTGGGAAGATGTGCCTGAGGATTGGGTCTGTCCCGATTGCGGCGTGGGCAAGGAAGACTTTGAGATGATCGAGGTCGGCTAACCGGCCGCCTTTGTTCCTCTTGGGCTTTTGTTCCGCTTGAGCTGTTTAGCAGAGCTAACGTCAGCACAAGCACAATCAGAAAAGCCAAAGTCAGCAAAAGAGCCGTCAGCAAAAGAACCGTCACTAAAAGAACCGTCACTAAAAGAACAGTCAGCATAACCACAGGATGATGCCGATGAGTGATAACCAAGCCCCCGTGGTCATCGTGGGAACCGGACTGGCGGGTTATTCCCTGGCACGGGAATTTCGCAAGCTCGACAAGTCCACGCCGTTGGTGATGATCACGGCGGACGATGGTCATTCCTATTCCAAGCCCATGCTGTCGACCGGCTTTACCAAGGGTAAATCCGCGGCCGAACTCGCCATGGCGGATCCGGGTGCCATGGCGGAGCAACTCAACGCGCGCATCCGCACATTCACCACCGTGACCGGTATCGATCCGGCGCGGCGTCGCCTGCATCTGGGCGACGAAGCGCTCACCTATAGCAAGCTCGTGCTGGCCTGGGGCGCCGATGTGGTACGTCCCGCCATTGCCGGAGATGGGGCTGGCCATATCTATGCCATTAACGATCTGCAGGATTACCACCGCTTCCGGGAGGCTTTGGCTGGCGGCAAGCGGATTGTGATCATGGGCGCGGGTCTGATCGGCTGCGAGTTCGCCAATGACCTGCGCCATGGTGGTTTCGAGGTGGATGTGGTGGCGCCCTGTACCACGGCATTGCCCGGATTGGTGCCGGAAGCCGCTGGCGCGGCGGTTGCCAAGGGACTGGAGCTGGAAGGCGTCCGCTTCCATTTTGGGCCGGTGGTAAGCCGGGTTGAGCGGGCCGCGGTCGGTGTCAATGTGGTGCTCAGTAATGGTGAAACCCTGGGTGCGGACGTGGTGATCTCCGCCATTGGCCTGCGCCCGCGCACGGACTTGGCCGAAGAAGCGGGCCTGCAGGTCAATCGGGGCATCATGGTCAATCGTGCCCTGGAGACCAGTGCCGAGGACGTCTATGCCCTGGGTGACTGCGCCGAGGTCGACGGCCATGTGCTGTTGTATGTGCTGCCGCTGATGGCCAGTGCCCGCGCGCTGGCCAAGACCTTGAGCGGCGAGCGCTGCGAAGTGAAGTACAGCGCGATGCCGGTGATCGTTAAAACGCCGGCCTGTCCGGTGGTGGTGTCTCCGCCCGCCGTGGGCGCGGCTGGCAGTTGGGAGGTGGTGGCGGAAGATCTGGACGTCAAAGGGCTGTTCCGTGACCCGGCCGGCAAGCTGTTGGGCTTCGCCCTGACGGGCCGTTATGTGGAAGAAAAGCAGGCGCTGGCTCGCGAACTTCCGCCTATTCATGCCTGACGATTCAGGTTTTTGATTGCTTAATCTTGAGGCGGCTTTGGCCGCCTTGTTTGTTTTCGCTTTTCCTCTTCGTCGTTGTTACATCTCCGTGTCTGACACGCCGTGTTGAGGCAGTCGCGACCTGCTGTACGCTGTACATTGTGCAAAGACCAAACGAAGGTGCAAAGACCAAACCAAGCAAAAGCGTCAGTGGACACGCGAGGAGGACGTAATGATCGGTAGCGAGAAGCCTGATCCCGCCGTAGTGGGGGCGGATCTTTTGGCGCGGCGGGCAGATCTTCAGGCGCGCCTGAGCGAGATCAAACATGAGATAAATTTGCCGTTGGACCAGGATCTGGAAGACCAGGCCGCGGAAGTGGAGAGCGATGAGGTGCTGGCCGCCGTCGGCCGCGAGATCGAGTCTGAACTTGCGGTCGTGAATCAGGCGCTGGCGCGGTTGGAAGAGGGGGGCTATGGCATTTGTGTCGATTGCGGCCAACCGATCGCGTCCCAGCGTCTGGCGGCGAGCCCCTATTCCGTGCGCTGCTTCGACTGTGCCAGCCTGCATTGACGGCGGCATCCGTCGGTGTGGACGGCCGTGACCCGGACCCTGTCCCTTGGTGTCAGTTGCCGTCACTGCCCAGTTTTTGCAGGCAGGCCGGGCACAGACAGCGTAGCTCCGATGGCAGCGGCTCGTCTGGCGTCTGGCTTGTCGATGCCTCTGCGGTCGATGCCGCTGTGGTTGATGCCACTGTGGTTGATGGTGGGCGTGGCAGTTCAAAGCACCAGCAGTGAGCGAAGCCCTGCTCCATGCCGCAGCCTGTTGCCGCGCCGCATTCGGGGCAGTGGCCGGTGGTCTTGTCCTGGCTATTCATGGGCGGCTGATCTCTCACAATGGAAGTCACGGAGCATGCGGCAGTGCTGCATTCTATGCAAGGCTGTCCCGTGCAGGCATCGGCGCGTTTCCGGATACAAGCAGATACCGTTTCACGTTGCGCTGTCGTTTTATCTGACGCAGAATGCCGCCGCTCAGGTCGAAAAACAGGCATAAAACGGTGGAGGAATCGGACCCATGCAAGATGTTGTACAAATGCTGCTGGACCTGCTGAATCTGGAGCAGGTAGACGAGGACCATTTCCGGGGTGCCAGTGAGGATCTGGGCTTCAAGAATGTGTTTGGCGGCCAGGTACTGGGTCAGGCCATGATGGCGGCCTACCGCACGGTGGAGGGGCGTCTTGCGCACTCCATGCATGGCTATTTCCTGCGTCCGGGTGATCCCAACGAAGCGATCGAGTACGAAGTGCACCGGATGCGCGATGGCAAGAGCTTTACCACGCGACGGGTGATTGCACGCCAGCATGGGCAGGAAATCTTCGCCCTGATGGCCTCGTTCCAGGTGGAGGAAGAAGGATTCGAGCACCAGTTTCCCATGCCGGAGGTCAAGCAACCGGAGGAATTGGTGTCGGAGTTGGAGATGCGACGTCGGTTCAAGGACCTGATTCCGGAAAAGGTGCGAGAACTGTTCACCCGGGACAGTCCCATCGAGATCCGTCCGGTCAAGCTGATCAACTATCTCAACCCGGACAAGCGGGAGCCCATCAAGCACCAATGGTTCCGCGCCATTACCGCGCTGCCGGACGACCCTGCGGTGCACCACTGCATCCTGGCATATGCGTCGGATTTCGGCTTCCTGGGCACCTCCCTGCAGCCCCATGGTGTGTCCTTTTATCAGAAGAACGTGCAGGTGGCGAGCCTGGACCATTCCATCTGGTTCAATCGCAGCTTCCGTGCCGATGATTGGCTGTTATACGAAATGGACAGCCCCAGTGCCTCCCATGCGCGTGGTCTCAATCGGGGCAATATCTATGACCGCCAGGGGCGTCTGGTCGCGTCAGTCGCCCAGGAAGCCCTGATCCGGAAGCACGGAGAGTGAAGAAGGGACCGTTTCAGTCACCACCCTCGCCGCATCCCGATGGCCGCCATTCCAGGCGCATGCTGCAGGTGTTGTGGGAGCTGTTGCGCCAAGGTAACCGGCCGGTCCCTGTGCCTGCGAGCCATTGCCTGGAGCGGGCACAGGCGCGCCAGCAGCTCGCTGCTCACCAGGCTGTCGAGAGTCTGACCTGGCTGGGTCATGCCTGCTTTCTGATTCGGGTCGCGGGTCTGTCCATTCTGACAGACCCCTTTCTATCCGAGCGCGCCTCGCCCTTTCGCTTTTCCGGCCCGCGCCGGCTGGTGCCGACGCCGTTGCGGCTCGAAGACCTGCCGCCGGTGGACCTGATCCTGATGTCCCACAACCATTATGACCATCTCGATGCGCCGACCCTGCGCTTGTTGGCCCGGCGTCAGCCCCGGATACGGGTCATCGCGCCGTTGGGCCTGACGCCCTTGCTGGCCAGTCTGGGGCTGGAGAATGTGCAGGAACTGGACTGGTACCAGCAGGCGGAAATGGGGGCGGTTCGTGTTGTAGCGTTGCCGGGCTATCACTTTTCAGGGCGGACGTTATGGGATGAGAATCAGACGCTCTGGGCCGGCTTCGGCATTCATACGCCCGGTCGGCGCCTGTTCTTCGCCGGTGACACGGGCTATGGCCCCGAGTTTCAGCAGATTGGCGCGCGCACCGGCCCCTACGACGTGGGCCTGGTGCCCATTGGCGCCTATGGGCCGCGGGAGGTTTTTGCGGCAGTTCACGCCAGTCCTGAAGAAGCGGTCAAGATGGGTGAGGATGTGGGGGCTGCACACCTGGTGGGTATGCACTGGGGAACCATTCGGCTCACCACGGAGCCTTTTCTGGAGCCGGCCGAGCGCTTCCTGGCGGCGCCGTCAACGGTGCCCCGCTCTCTAATGGCTATCGGTGAGACGCGGGATCTTCAGACACTTTCCTGAGGGTGCTGCACCCTCGGGAGAATTCTTCAAAATCAGCCATTCCGAGCAGACGTCTAGGCGCGCTGTTCCACGCCGATGGCTTGTTCGTTCCGGGCTT
>CAYXVO010000048.1:0-8349 GCA_964467875.1 uncultured Pseudomonadales bacterium
TGTTCTCAACAATTCCACTTTGGTCACGGTAACTAGCACTGACGCCGGCCCTCACCACGGTGTCACCTTCACCGTTTGCGCGTTTGGTTACGTTATCGGAGTATTCCGTCGTCAGGGACGTAGCCACTTGGATGGGTTCGGCGGTAACCTGGGTGACAACCGAAAGCCCAGTCAAGGAGAGCGTACATACCGCTACTGCGATTGGTTTTACCGACATCATCATCCCTGAATCTGGATTTAGTTATTGATTACGAAGCCAGCCAGTTAACCTGGTTGAACATCGGACGCCGCCTTCAGCGCTTGAGCGTCCGTCACCCGGGCATGAGGCAAAACCAGCAGGGTGTAGTCGCACAATTCGGCCAGTATCCGTGCGTCGGGCGAGTCGTTCATGGCCGGCGCATCGATGATGATGAAGCGATCCGGATAGCGCCTGCGGATGGCGTGCAGAAATTGCTTCATTCGAAACGAAGTAAAAAATTCCGCCGCCGATTCACGCCGGCTTCCTGCGGGAATTAGTCGCAGTCGTTTCACCCCCGTTGGGTAGATAATGGTTGCAATATCCATATCCACGTCTTCAAGGAAGTCGGTCAACCCCATGTCTGGAGTGAGATCAAGCATCGAGTGCAGCACTGGCTCACGGAGATTGCAATCAATGACCAACGCTGTCTTGCTGTTATCAAACGCAAAGGCTGCCGCCAGATTAAGGGCAACGAACGATGCGCCACCACCGTCGACGGCACTTGAAACCACCAGGGAAAAGTTATTACCAGCGCTCAACTCCAGAAGACGCGTACGGAGCTCACGAAACCGATTCACGACGACCCGGTCGGCTGCCTCCGGATAAATGATCCGGCGCTGATCAAGATCTTCCGGCGAAAGAACCCGCGGCTCCTTCATTCGGACGATCTGCTTGCTGATTACATACTTATCGAGGCTGCCCGGCTTTAGCTCAAGAGAGCTGGGCACCAGGAGTTTGCCTTGCTCACGGGAAACCAATGCCGTATCGACAATCTGATCCTGTTGTGGCTCCGGGCCCCGGTTGTTGCTTCCCAAGTCTGCTCTGCTCTCGTTCATGCAATAACTCCTTGGAACTTCATCCAGCAGACCCATCCATAAAGGACTGCCACAAGGACCGCACAAATGCCAATCGCCACCGTGCGCCGCCGGTGTACGCGATGCTCAGCGGGCGTTTGTACATGAGGAATAGCGGTGAGAACCGGTATCCCGGTATTTTCCTCAAAGACCGAGGCAACACGGACCCGGGGGTCGACTTGCAGCGCGCCAGCGAGAAGCCCAATCGGTGCGAGCAATCCAAGCAACAGGCCAGCGCTGGCAAAATGCAGGAAATGGGGTCCATCTGGCGCGATAGGATAGACAGGGGGCTCGTGAACACGGTAGCTAAGGCCTTGTCCTTCCACATCCAGGCGCATGGACACCCGTGCTTTTTCACGCCTACGGAGCAAGTCGTTATAGATTTCCTGGTTCACCTGATTGTCGCGGGTCAACTCAGCCAGCACGGCCTTCTTTTCCTGAATGCGCGCCATGCGAGCGTGTTCGTCCTGTAAGAGCGCTTTTAAGGAGCTCTCACGGGAACGTAACGTATCCAATTGAGCCTCTGCTTTCGCCAACTGAGTGCGCAACTCTTGATAAATCGGGTTCATTGAAGCCTCCTGAGGAGACTGTGGCGTAACCGGCTGATTCATTTCAGAAGCCAGGCCGGCCTGAAGATCGGTAATTTGTTGCTTGAGGCTCACAATGTCCGGATAGGTATCGTGATAGACAAGCCGCAGATTCTCGAGCTTGCTCTGCAGCTCCTGAATTCGCATACGATAGACCTGCCCTCGGGTATCCATGCTGACCAGCCGCGACTCGCCCTGGATCTGAGATTTCAACGCAGCATTCTGGGCCAGGATCTCACGAGCCTGAATCTGGGTCTGTTCGATGTCACGCTGCAAGCCAGCAATTCTGCCCTGCGCGTCATTCTCCGTACCGTCCTTGTTCTCCGCGAGAAACTTTTTCAGACGGTCCTCTGATGACTGCAATTGGGCTTGATACGCTTTCACCTGCTTATCGACAAACTCATAGGCAGTCCGACTTTCAAGACGGCTGGAGCTTTCGGTTTCCTGAACAAAAAGCTGCGTGAGCTTATTTGTCACCTGAAACGTCTTGCCTGGGCTGCTATCGACGTAAGTCACGGCAAAAAAGTTATCTCCTCTAGGCTGCACGGAGATCGATTTACGCAACTTAGCAATCAGCGCCTCCTGCCCGGCCGGTGTTTGTGCCGCTGCTCCCCATAGCTTCTCATCGCCAACCAACTCCCCAAGAATCTTGCGGCTATAGATAACCTGCCGCGCCATATCAACCCGATTGGGAGCCTTCTTGCTGACGGCAGAACCTTCCATCAGCGGGCGCAATACGCTCTGGTCATCCACGAAGATCGTTGCTGAAGCACGAAATTTTTCCTGCCAGAACAATCCGGCGACCAGTACGGCCACACTCACCAGCAAAAAAACAAAGAATGCCGTCCATTTCCGCTTGCGCAGCTCATAGATGACTTCGAAAGGTAATTGTCCAAATGGAACTTGCATGATTCTCGCTCTCGACCTCTTCGCTTGTTGGTTCCGTCGTTGATGTCGGCGTTAAATCAGTCTTTCCGGAATCGTCAGAATGTCTCCGGGCTGAAGATCATAGTTGGTGGATATGTCACCCTTGAGCAGGATGTCCTTCAGGTAAATGGGAATCCCAACCGTCTCTCCCCCCACCTTGCGATAGAGCATGGTGTCGTTGCCGTTTGCGAACTCACTCAAGCCGCCAGCGCTTAACACAACATCCATTACTGTCATGCCCGGGCGATAAGGCATCGTGGACGGTGCGCGCACAGCACCCGTTACACGCACGCGGCTGAGGAATTCATGGCTCGTCATGCTGGTAACCACCACGCTCACCTGCGGCTCCCGGATAAAGAGCCCCAATTTGTCGCGGATATTATTGGCCAATTGTTCTGGCGTCAGGCCCGAGGCTTGAACGTCCCCAATCAATGGGGTCGAGATTTTGCCGTCTGGGCGTACCGGCACCGAAATCGAGAGATCTGGATTACGCCATACACTGATCATGACCACGTCGGCAGGCCCCAGCGTATATTGCTCCAATTGCAATGCTCTCTGCTTCAATGCCGTATCAATCTTCGCCTGATCCGACGCCCGCATTCCTGTGCAGGCTGTCAGCACAATCGCGATCGCAAACACACCCAGTTTTTTTACGTTCGTCGCCCAGTTTTGCATCGTCTCTCTTCCCTTTAAATACCTTGAAGCAGTGCTTGGTTTCGCGGAAAACCGCACACTAGTAAAACACCGATCATTCGAAAGAACGTTGATCGCTCACAAAAAATGCGGTGATTGCCATTTAGAATCCCGATGATTGTTCATCAAAACAGGGTATCACTCAAAAAGTGGCTATTCTTCGTTTAAAAAACGAGCATCTTGGATGGTTGCTCTCCCTTAATAAACGTAATTCCCTCTCCCCAACCCTCTCCCGCAGGGGGATAGGGAATCACTTTTTACATAGCCTGACATCGATCTGCAACGTTCCAGCTCTGACCCACCAGACCGCAGACGACGCGATAAGCCAAAGCAGCAGAACCAGCACTTGTGACTTAATGCGCGCCCTTTTTGAACAGAACGACTTCAACCGTCTGTATCAGCACGATCAAGTCTAGCAACAGACTCTGGTTCTTGATGTAGTATAAGTCGTATCGCAGCTTCTCTTTACTGTCTTCCTCGCTGTCGGCATAGGCAAAACACAGTTGCGCCCAGCCCGTAATACCCGGCTTCATCCGGTGGCGCTCGTTGTAAAACGGGATTTTCTCGGCCAACTGATTGACGAAGACCGGGCGTTCCGGGCGTGGACCAACAAAGGCCATGTCTCCACGGAGCACATTGAAGATCTGGGGCAACTCGTCGATGCGCACCTTACGGATAAAGGCGCCGACTCGCGTCACCCGCGTATCATTTTTCTGCGCCCAAATGGCCTGACCACCCTTCTCCGCATCCACGCGCATACTGCGAAACTTCATCACGTTGAACGACTTACCGTTCAATCCGACCCGTTCCTGCTTATAAAGCACGGGGGCCTTAGGGCCTTCCTCCAGTTTGATCGCAAGCACGGTCAGCAGCATGATGGGCCAGGTCACAAGCAGAAGCGCGACGCTCGCCAGAATATCGAAAACCCGTTTGGTCATGTTCTTTGCCGACACCGCGCCAAAGCCGTCGGAGAAGATCATCCAGCTCGGCTGAATCAGCTCCAGTGAGATCTTGCGTGCTTCACGTTCGTAGAACGTCGCGCCGTCGATAATACTGACGCCCTCCATCTTACATTCGATGAGATCTTCCAACGGCAAACGCTTACGGCGATCGTCAGTCGCGATCACAATCTCATCGATTCCCTCACGCAGCACATAATCATGTAACGAGCCGGGCAAGTTCAGAATCCGGCCCGCAGCCACGTGGGTCTGCTCTTCGGCAACCGGAAGAAAGCCCGCAACCCGAAATCCCTTTTGCGCCAGCGACTCACCCAATTCGGCGAAGAGTCCCTTAGCACGTTCTCCCGCGCCCAACACCACGATGTGGTGTTTAAACGTTTCCTTATCAGCAAGAAAAAAGAACAGGCTGCGAGAGATTCCCAGCATAAAAATCGCCAGCACCGATGCCAGCGCCAATACGCCACGGCCCAGATACCAGACCCAATCCTCTGCAACGTAATAAAACAGCGCCAGGGTCGCGGAAGCGATCAGGATACTGAGGATGGTCCGCAGCATCATGCCGGACATCCCTTCCTGCAGTTTGGCCTGATAGACCCCCATTGCGGTCATGACGAGCAGGTTCAACGCCGTGAAAACGGTGACCGTACTGGCAATTTCGCTGGAGTTCCAATCACCGAAAAACCGAAGATAAAGAGCCAAATAGGCCGCAGCGCAAAGCACTAGGCCGTCGAGAACACTGAGAACAACAAAAGGAAGGTGTAAATAGTGCCGAAAAACACGTATGTGGGCCACCACAGCTCCTTATTCAAGCCTTATTCAATTTGCTTGGCTCTAGTGGACTGTGTAACCAGTTCCATTGGACGCCTCCATGGCAGTCTCCTTGACGTAGCCGGGTGCGCCTGTTATTTGCCAGGGCCAAATATGCTAACAGAAACTTACAGTTCATCCCATGGAATTTGTAGTCTGCGCTAACGCCAGTCGACACTAACCTGCACCAGTCGACACCAACCCGCACCAGTCGACACTAACCTGGAATCAACATGTTGCCGCGCCCAATCTTACAGTAAGATGAATGCCGTACACGGGCGCCTGCATGAGGGAAAGCCGAAATTGCAACACCGAATCCAGCAATTTATTCAATGAGCGGACCTGTTACGCATTTAAGTTTAGCCCAACCTCTATATAATCTTCGCCAACCTGACTGACCATCTGTCTCTCTATTCCAAATCCTGGCACTCACTTCCGCCTGGCACTAGGATTTCACGGAGTCGATCGTCGATATATTACAGCGATATGGGTTAAGGCTTACCTGACTCACTAGAACCCAAGAAGCACGTTGGTGCTTATGGAAACAGAGCGATACGCCCGGTCATCCTGGTTGCGATATGCTTATTGATCAGGCCGGTCAATAGCACAAGATTTTCCACCGTCATTACTGCATACAAAGGAAGGTTCTCATGCTCGACCTCGCCCGCAGCAAAATCTGCATCATCGGTTTGGGATATGTCGGATTACCACTTGCCGTTGAATTTGGCCTGCGGTTTCCCACCATCGGCTTCGACATCAACAGCAAACGCATCACCGAGTTGCGTTCCGGTGTCGATCACACGCTAGAGGTGGAGCCAGAACTGCTGGCCGAGGCGAAGCAGCTGTCATTTACTGACCAGTTGGAAGAAATCCGTTCCTGCAACGTCTATATCGTTACAGTGCCCACGCCGATTGACGAATTCAAGACACCCGACCTGCGTCCACTGCAATCCGCCAGCCGCACGATTGGCGCCGTACTGCAGCGCAACGATGTGGTGATTTATGAATCCACGGTCTATCCGGGCGCGACCGAAGAGATCTGCGTGCCGATCCTGGAACAGGTCTCTGGCCTCAAGTTGAACCAGGACTTCTTCATCGGCTACAGCCCCGAGCGCATCAATCCTGGCGACAAAGAGCACCGCGTCACCAATATCCTGAAAGTCACGTCCGGCTCAACACCGGAAAGCGCGGAGTACATCGATTCGCTCTATCGCTCGGTAATCAAGGCCGGAACCCATAAAGCCAGCTGCGTGAAAGTCGCAGAAGCGGCGAAGGTCATTGAGAACACGCAGCGCGACGTGAATATCGCCCTGATTAACGAACTGGCGGTCATCTTTGAACGGCTAGGCATCGATACCCTGGAAGTTCTACAGGCAGCCGGGACCAAGTGGAACTTCCTGCCATTCCGTCCGGGCCTGGTTGGCGGTCACTGCATCGGTGTCGACCCCTATTACCTGACCCATAAGGCCCAAGCCGTGGGCTACCACCCGGAAGTAATTCTGTCCGGGCGGCGCATCAACGACAGCATGGGGAGCCATATCGCGGAACGCATCGTGCGCATGATGACCCAGCGCCGCATCCACGTTGTGGACTCCAATGTGCTCGTCATGGGGCTGACGTTCAAGGAAAACTGCCCGGACATCCGCAACACGCGCGTGGTTGACGTGATCAAGACCTTCGAAAGCTATCACGCCAACGTCGATATTTTCGATCCCTGGGCAGATCCGGAAGAAGCCAAGCACGAATACGGTGTCGAATTAATTGCCACTCCGCAGAAAGATCATTACGACGCAATCATCCTCTGTGTATCGCACCAGCAGTTCAAGGAAATGGGCGCGGCACAAGTACGTGCGCTGGGCAAAAGCAACCATGTCTTGTTCGACGTGAAGTATGTGTTCGATGCCGACGAGGTGGATGGACGTCTATAGGAAGTACCCACTCCTAAACGTCTTAGATTCACGTTTTAGCCCGCCGCAATGGCGGGCTTTTGCAGTCCAGACTTCCAACATGCCCGGCCAATACGTTAACCACGCAGTCCATTCCAACTGAGAACTCCCCTCTCAAACCGTCAGTCTTTCTGACAGACCCGACCGTCGCCTTGAAACTTCCGTCATCTTTTTTAACAGTTCATGAACAACCCTTCATTTTTGTTTCCAGATATCAGCAGCTTGGAACCTGGCATTCTTTATGCCTAACTCCAGGGTGCGTGAATGCGCCCTCAGTTTCGGGAAATGTTTTCGGGACAAGGCCGTTATGCAAGGAGGAAGCCTTTATGAAGAATGCAGGAATCGCGGTGGCCATCAGTGCGGGGCTCGCCCTGGCGTCACACAGTAATGCAGCGCTGATCGAAGTGGTCCAAGATGAAAACACCTCAGACTTCACGATGCAACCCAATAACGATTACGGGTTATTGGATGGCGCCAGCGGCCAAATCTGTGCGGGCGTCACGGCAACCAGCAACGATCCCATCGAGTTGACCTTCGAATATCTGTTCAAGGAGGCCGCCTATAACAATGGCTTCCTGGTGAACGGTACCGAGATCTTCAATACGGCAACGGCCAGTATGGGCGATACCTTCACCATGACCTGGTATGGCGGCGCGACCTTGCTTGATTTTCAGTTCCGGCCCAATGGCTTGCCCAACGTCACCAATGGCGGAAATGATAGCGGCGCGCCGGCTAACATCTTTAGCCTGACCGATCCGGCAACCGGCGACATCATCCTGGCGCTCGATGACAGTGGCTTTAACAACGACGATGACTATGACGATCTGGTGGTACGGGTATCGGCCACCGCCGCCACGCAACCGCCGACCGCCGAGGTGGCGGAGCCGGCAACTCTTGCCCTCATGGGGCTTGGTATTGTGGGGCTGGCGTTGACGCGGGTGCGTCGTCGGACTTGATAAAGAAGCGTGCCTGAAAACGATCCCGCCCTCGTCAGACATAATCGATGCTCATATTTTCCAGATTATGGTAAGAAGTAATTCCCTCTCCCCTCGCGGGAGAGGGTTAGGGAGAGGGGGGGGGTAGCGGCGCAGCCGCTTTAAACACGGCGTATGCATGCTCCACCCTCTCCCCCGCCCTCTCCCCTCAAGGGAGAGGGAGTAACAAGCAGCAGCTTGAAAGATCTGTGTAGTTAGCCTTGTCAGGGAGTTGGTTTTCGCAAGGCGGGCTAAACACAAACAGTAAGAAGTAATTCCCTCTCCCCTCGCGGGAGAGGGTTAGGGAGAGGGGGGGTAGCGGCGCAGCCGCTTTAAACACGGCGTATGCATGCTCCACCCTCTC
>CAYXVO010000048.1:8449-11480 GCA_964467875.1 uncultured Pseudomonadales bacterium
GAGGGAGTAACAAGCAGCAGCTTGAAAGATCTGTGTAGTTAGCCTTGTCAGGGAGCTGGTTTTCGCAAGGCGGGCTATATCACAAACAACCCCATAAACTCATTAACCGCCGTCTGCTCTAACCGCACCTGATCCTTGCACAGCGCAAGGATCACCTCACACCGCCCGGCCGGAAATCGCGTCGCCAGATTCGCCTGAAACTTCCGTTCAAGCAGTGGAATGCCCTCCTCCCGACGCCGCCGATGGCCAATTGGGTACTCCACCTCGACAGGGTCGGTACTGCTCCCATCGCTGAAGAACACCTGGACCGCATTGGCAATGGAACGCTTGGCAGGCTCCAGGTATTCCTGGGTATAACGAGGAAACTCCACCACTTCCATTTTGCTGCGCAGCTCATCCAGAACTGGATGGGCTTTGTGGAAATCGTCCTCATACTGCTCCGCCTGCAAATCGCCGAACGCCAGCGGTACCGCGACCATGTACTGGAGGCAGTGGTCACGATCCGCGGGGTTAGCAAGCGGGCCTACTTTAGAAATGATCCGAATCGCCGATTCGTGGGTCGTGATGACAATCCTGGTAATGTCGTCAAGCCGATTGCTCACTTGCGGATGCAGTATGACGGCTGCTTCAACGGCAGTCTGGGCATGAAACTCCGCTGGAAAGCGAATTTTGAACAGTATGTTTTCCATCACGTAGCTACCAAAAGCGCGCGCCAGGCTAAATTGGCGCTGCTCTACCGGCTTGAGTGTCTGGTCCTTGTTGGTCTTGCTAAAAAGCACATCGTAGAAGCCCCATTGGGGCGCGGAAAGAACGCTCGGAATTCCCATCTCCCCCCGCATGGCAATATCCGCCAGGCGCACCGCGCGGCTGGTGGCATCACCGGCGGCCCAGGATTTGCGGGAACCGGCGTTGGGCGCATGGCGATAGGTCCGCAAGGCCTGACCATCGACCCAGGCATGAGACAACGCCGACAGAAGTTGCTCCCGGTGGGCACCCATGAGTTTGGCGGCAACGGCGGTGGAGGCCACCTTGACCAACACCACATGATCGAGCCCCACCCGATTGAAGGAATTCTCCAGCGCCAGCACGCCCTGAATCTCATGAGCCATCACCATCGCATCCAGGACGTTCCGCATGGTCAACGGCGCCTTACCTACAGCAAGACGCTTTTGGGAGAGATGATCGGCAACGGCCAGGATGGCGCCGAGATTGTCGGAAGGATGCCCCCATTCCGCCGCCAGCCAGGTATCGTTATAGTCCAGCCAGCGGACGATGCAGCCGATATCCCAGGCCGCCTTGACCGGGTCGAGACGGAAGGATGTACCCGGCACGCGAGCGCCCTGAGGCACAATCGTCCCCTCAACGAGCGGACCCAGATGTTTGGTGCACTCGGGAAAACGCAGTGCCAGCAGCCCGCATCCCAGGGTATCCATGAGACAGTTGCGCGCGGTATCCAGTGCCGACTGGCTCTCGACCTGATAATCCAGGACATAATCAGCAATTATCTGAAGAACCTGATCATAACCAGGCCGTTCCGAGCGATCATAGGTCGCGACCATGCTGCCCCCTTGTGTAGAGCCAATCCATGGGTGACAAGCACAACGCAAAACGCGCCTGTCAAAGCCCCTCTTACCCATGATTGTAGGGTTTGAGCAGGTCTGACAGGCGCGTTTGGGGCCGCGATTGAGCGGAGAACGTTTAGCGAAAGAAGGCTTAGCGGGAAGAACGCTTAGAAGCAGTCGCCCGGCACTCGCACCCAACCTTCCATCAAAACGCGCGCACTGCGGCTCATGATGGCCTTGGTCACGGTCCAGTCACCATTCACCTGTGTGGCCTCGGCCCCGACACGTAACGTACCGGACGGATGGCCGAACCGCACCGCGTTGCGCTCACCGCCGCCAGCGGCCAGGTTCACCAGCGTGCCGGGAATAGCGGCGGCCGTGCCAATCGCCACGGCCGCCGTTCCCATCATGGCGTGGTGCAGCTTGCCCATCGACAGCGCCCGCACCAGCAGGTCGATATCGCTGGCGCTAACGGCCTTGCCACTGGACGACACGTAGTCCTGGGGTGGCGCCACGAAGGCCACCTTCGGCGTGTGCTGACGGCTCGCTGCTTCGCTGAGGTCCTTGATCAGGCCCATGCGTAACGCGCCGTGGGCGCGGATGGTCTCGAACTTGTTCAGCGCCGCTGCATCGCCGTTGATGGCCTCCTGCAGTTCGGTACCGGTGTAACCAATCTCGGCGGCATTGACGAACACGGTCGGAATACCGGCATTGATCATGGTGGCTTTCAGTGTACCGACGCCGGGCACGTCCAGGTCATCGACCAAATTACCGGTGGGGAACATGGAGCCGCCGCCCTCCCCGTCGCCGTCGTCAGCCGGGTCCAGAAACTCGATTTCCACTTCCGCAGCCGGAAAAGTCACGCCATCCAGCTCAAAGCCACCGGTTTCCTGAACCTCGCCATTGGTGATGGGCACGTGGGCAACGATGGTCTTCTGGATGTTCTTCTGCCAGATCCGCACCGTGCAGATGCCGTTCTCCGGAATCCGCTGCGCATCTACCAGGCCTTTGCTGATAGCGAAAGCACCGACGGCAGCGGTCAGGTTGCCGCAGTTGCCGGACCAGTCCACGAAGGGCTTATCGATGGAAACTTGGCCAAACAGGTAATCCACGTCGTGATCCGGCCGCTCGCTTTTGGCCAGAATCACGGTTTTGCTGGTGCTGGAGGTGGCTCCGCCCATGCCGTCGATCTGTTTACCGTAGGCGTCGGGACTGCCGATCACGCGCAGCAGCAGTTTATCACGGGCCGCACCGGGAACTTGAGCAACGGCTGGCAGATCCGTGAGGCTGAAGAATACGCCTTTACTGGTACCGCCACGCATGTAGGTGGCGGGCACTTTGATTTGAGGTTTGTTAGACATCTAAATGAGGACTCCTAAATCAGCAACTCAAGCAACAAATTTTCAAGGTGGTCCCCTCTCCCCTCGCGGGAGAGGGCTAGGGAGAGGGGGTAGCGGCGCAGCCGCTTG